>JAKBBV010000038.1 GCA_021808285.1 Pseudomonadota bacterium
GAAAAACACGCAGCCAACTACCTCGCCCTCGTCAAACTCGCCGCCTCACGAATCTGGATGCGGTTTATGAGTCGGTGACCTAGAGGGACCGCCCGTCCGCGTCCACGGCGTCGGGCCGGGCCGGAACAATGGTCACGCTCTCGCCGCAGCCGCAGGCGTCGGTCTCGTTGGGATTGCGAAAGACGAACTTGGCTGAGAGCTTGGTGATCTCGTAGTCCACCTCGGTTCCGATCAGGAACAGGACGGCCTTGGGATCGATGAGGATGCGCACGCCCTTGTCCTCCACCACCTCATCCAGAGGGGCGGCGGTCTCGGCGTATTCGAGAACATATTCCTGCCCGGCGCAGCCGCCGTTCTTCACGCCAACCCGCAGGCCCGCATAGGGTTTGTCGGCCTTGTCCATGATCTCGCGCACCCGGGCGGCGGCGGCGTCGGAGAGGGTGACGATCTTGGGCCGGGGACGGCGCTGACGGGGTTCGGCGGCGAGGGTCATCAAAACATATTCAACTCAAGGCGGGCCTCGTCGGACATCAGAGACGGGTCCCAGGGGGGATCGAAGACAATATTGACGGTGCAGTCTGTGACCGAAGGGATCTGCATCACCGCCTCCTTGACCCACTCGGGCATTTCGCCCGCCACAGGGCAGCCGGGCGCCGTGAGGGTCATATCGATGGCCACCTGACGCTCGTCAGAGACGTCGACCTTGTAGATGAGGCCAAGTTCATAAATGTCCACCGGGATTTCGGGATCATAGACCGTTTTCAGCTTTTCAATAAGCTGATCGGTCAGGGCGTCGAGTTCGGCCTGACTCAGCGCTGAAGCGGCGGCGGCAGTGGGGACGGCGTCATCCATCACGAGAAAAAGGTCCGGGTTTTGTGCAGGGCCTCGACGAAGGCATCCGCCTCCGCCAGCGTGTTATATAGGGCGAAGGACGCGCGCGCGCTCGAGGTGACGCCAAAACGTCGCATCAGGGGCTCCGCGCAGTGCGCTCCGGCCCGCACAGCGATACCATAGCGGTCGAGGATCTGGGCGACGTCGTGGGCGTGCGCGCCCTCCATGGCGAAGCTGAAGATCGCCCCTTTGCCGGGCGCCGTCCCCATTTCGGATATCCAGTTGGCGCCGGCCAGTCCCTCGCGCACCCGCTCAAGGAGGGCAGCTTCGTGGTCCGCCACGGCAGCGCGGTCAAAGCTCTCTAGCCAATCGAGCGCGGCGTGCAGACCCACGGCCTCCAAGATCGGCGGTGTGCCGGCCTCGAAGCGATAGGGCGGAGGCGCGAAGGTCACCTCATCCTCGCTTACCGACTCGATCATTTCCCCCCCGCCCTGCCATGGCGGCAGGGCCTCCAGCCGCTCCGCCTTGCCATAAAGGACGCCGATACCCGTGGGGCCGTAGAGCTTGTGGCCGGAGAAGGCGTAAAAATCGATATCCAGCGCCGCCACGTCCACCGGCGCATGAACCACCGCCTGACAACCGTCCACCACCGCAACTGCGCCGGCTGCATGGGCGAGGCGCACGATGTCGGCGACCGGGTTCACAGTCCCCAGGACATTGGACATGTGGGTGAAAGCCAAGATACGGGTCCGCGGCCCGATCAGCTGCTCCAGAGCCGTCAGGTCGAGCCGGCCGTCTTCTTGCACCGGAGCGAAGCGAAGGACCGCGCCGCACCGCGACCGCAGGTAGTGCCAGGGCACGATATTGGCGTGATGTTCCATCTGGGTGAGCACGATCTCGTCGCCCGGCTGGAGCGAGGCGCCCAGACCCGCCGCCACAAGGTTCAGGGCCTCCGTGGCGCCCTTGGTGAAAACGACCTGGGAGGCATCGCCGGCCCCGATGAAGCGGGCGACCCTGGCGCGAGCCGCCTCAAACGCTGCGGTCGTCTCATTGGCCAGAGTGTGCAGGCCCCGATGAACATTGGCATAGGCGTGATGGGCGGCGCCGGTCATGGCCGCAAGCACGGCTTCCGGCTTCTGAGCCGAGGCGGCGCTATCCAGATAGACCAGCGGTCGGCCGTTGACCTTGCGAGCCAGGATTGGGAATTGCGCCCGGGCCGCCTCAGGATCGAAGCTCATGGCGCGGCCTCCCGCGCCAGCCAAGCTCGCGCCACGGTCTGTAGGTCTTGATCGGTGATGCCGTCGAGCACCGCGCTCACATATGCCTCAGTCAGAAAGGCCCGCGCCCGCGCCTCGGACATACCGCGCTGGCGAAGATAAAACAGCGCTTCGTCGTCCAGAGTCCCCACAGTATTGCCGTGAGCGCAGGACACATCGTCCGCATAGATCTCAAGCTCGGGCTTGGCGTCGACTTCCGCCGTGTCGGAGAGAACGAGGGCGTGGTGCCCCATACGGGCGTCGGTTCGATCAGCCCCGGGGCGCACCAGGATGCGACCTTGAAAAACCGCGCGGGATTGACCGTCGACCGTGCCCTTGACCAGTTGATCGGAGGCAGAGCCAGGGCTCTCGTGCTCGATGAGGCTGGTCAGGTCCGCATGGCGGCGCCCGGCCAGACGGTAAAGACCCAGGAGCCGGGCTTCGCTTTCGCCGGCCGCATGGGTCAGGCGCGTCTCCAGGCGCTGACGACGGGCGCCGGTGGTCAGAACGGCGTCGTTGAAGACCGCCCCCCGGGCCAGGCGCACGTCCGAGATGGTCACACTTACCGCGTCCTCTCTATCATCGGCCAGCACCAGGCGCTCCAGCCGTGCGCCATCTCCCAGCGAAATGTCGATCTGGGTCTCGCCGACATATCCGCCAGCCAGGGCCTCATGGGTCTGCAGCAGGACAGCCCGGGCCCCGGCCTCCAGAGAGACGCGCACACGACCCACATGGCCCGCCCCGGCCGCAGCATTGATCAAGCGCAGGGATATCCGCCGCGTCTCACCGGCCGGAATATCGAGTCCCGTCGGACCCTGGCCGTCCACGATGACGACTTCCTCGGTCGGGAAAGGCGCGGCGAAGGACGCAAGCGGAAGATCGCCGCAGAAAGCGGGAGCCGGCGGCGGCAGGACGCGAATCAGGCCGCGCAGGTCTGTCCAACGCCAGGCTTCCTCGCGGCGCGAGGGCAGGTAGCCGGGGTCGCCCGTCAGAAGGGCCTGGGCGAGGCTCATGAGCGTCTTCCGCCCCCCGTCGGATTGCACCTCACGCCGCCAGATCCACGAACCTGTCATAACCCTCGCGCTCGAGGTCGAGGGCCAGCTCAGGCCCGCCGGAAGCCACGATGCGCCCGCCCGCCAGGACGTGAACCCGATCGGGGCGGATATAATCCAGAAGGCGCTGATAGTGGGTGATGACAAGCATGGAGCGATCGGGCGCGCGCAAGGCGTTCACGCCTTCGGCGACGATTCGCAGGGCGTCGATATCGAGGCCGGAGTCGGTCTCGTCCAGGATCGCCAGGCGCGGCGCCAGAACGGCCATTTGCAGGATCTCCATGCGCTTCTTCTCGCCGCCGGAGAAACCGACATTGAGCGCGCGCTTGAGCATGTCGAAGTCCATTTTCAGCCCGGCGGCCTTGGCGCGCACCAGCTTGAGGAAGTCGGGGGCTGAGACCTCAGCTTCGCCGCGGGCCTTCTTCTGGGCGTTCAGCGCCGTGCGCAGGAAGGTCAGGGCCGGAACGCCCGGAATCTCCACCGGATACTGGAAAGAGAGAAATACGCCGCGGGAGGCCCGCGCCTCTGGCTCCAGGGCGAGGAGATCCTGGTCGTCGAGGCGCGCCTCGCCGCCGGTGACCTCATAGCCTGGCTTTCCGGTGAGGACGTGCGAAAGTGTCGACTTGCCGGCTCCGTTGGGGCCCATGATGGCATGCACCTCGCCCGCCGGAAGGCTGAGGGAGAGGTTCGAAAGGATTTGCGTGTCCGCGACGCGGGCGGAGAGGTTGCGAACCTCAAGCAAAGCGGTCATCCGACGCTCCCTTCCAGGGAAATGGCGACCAGCTTCTGCGCCTCGACGGCGAACTCCATGGGTAACTCCTGAAGGACATCCTTGACGAAGCCATTGACGAGTAGCTGCACGGCCTCTTCCTGGGTGAGGCCCCGCTGGCGGGCATAGAAGAGCTGTTCCTCCGACAGTCGGGTGGTCGTGGCTTCATGCTCGAACTGCGCCCCGCTATTTCGCGCCTCCACATAGGGCGTGGTGTGGGCGGCGGCGTGCGGACCAATCAGCAGCGAGTCACACTGTGTGAAGTTGCGCGCGCCCTTCGCCTTGGGATGAGCCGAAACCAGGCCTCGATAGGTACTGGACGAGCGGCCCGCCGAAATGCCCTTGGAGATGATGCGCGAACGGGTATGGGCGCCCAGATGGATCATCTTGGTCCCGGTGTCGGCCTGCTGGCGGTTATTGGTGATGGCGATGGAGTAGAACTCGCCGGTGGAGTGATCGCCGCGGAGCACGCAGGAGGGATATTTCCAGGTCACCGCCGAACCGGTCTCCACCTGGGTCCAGCTCACCTTGGAGCGCGCGCCCCGGCAGTCGGCCCGCTTGGTGACAAAGTTATAGATGCCGCCACGCCCCTCCGCGTCGCCCGGATACCAGTTCTGGACGGTGGAGTATTTGATCTCGGCGTCGTCCAGCGCCACCAGCTCGACCACCGCCGCGTGGAGCTGGTTCTCATCGCGCATGGGGGCGGTGCAGCCCTCCAGATAGGAGACATAGGACCCCCGATCGGCGATGATCAGGGTGCGCTCGAACTGCCCGGATTTTTCGGCGTTGATGCGGAAATAGGTCGAGAGCTCCATGGGACAGCGAACGCCCGGCGGCACGTAGACGAAGCTGCCGTCAGAAAAGACCGCGCTGTTGAGGCAGGCGAAATAGTTGTCCGAAACCGGCACCACCGAGCCCAGATATTGGCGCACCAGGTCGCCATGTTCGCGGATCGCCTCGCTCATGGGGCAGAAAATCACCCCGACGGCGGCAAGCTCCGCCTTGAAGGTGGTGACGACTGAGACGCTATCGAACACGGCGTCCACGGCATAACGCGGCGCGCCCTCGACCCCGGCCAGGACAGCCTGCTCACTGAGAGGGATACCCAGTTTGGCATAGGTTGCGAGAAGTTCGGGATCGACCTCGTCAAGGCTTTTGGGGCCCTCGCCGGCCCGCGGCGCGGCATAGTAGTGGATATCCTGATAGTCGATCGGCGGGTAATCGACCCGCGCCCAGTTCGGCTCCTCCAGAGCCCGCCAACGAGCGAAGGCTTCAAGGCGCCAGGCCAGCATCCAGTCCGGCTCGTCTTTCTTGGCGGAGATAAAGCGGACGGTCTCTTCGGTCAGGCCCCGGGGCGCCACATCCTGATCGATGTCGGTGATGAAGCCATGCTTGTAGCGCTCCAATTCGAGCACCTGAGCGGCGGTCTTGGACGTGGCGGGCATCGGACCTCGGGCTCGAATAAGGTTCAGGCGGGCTGCACTGCGGCGCGGCGCGCGCGCGCGGTGAGGAGGGATTCGAAGGTTTCGGCGAATGCGGCCCAGTCGGATGGCGTCGTCGCCCACCCGCCACTGACGCGCAGGGCGAAGGCGGCAAGGTCGTCGCGGCCCATGGCCTGAAGGACGCGGCTGGCTCGGACCTTGCCTGAACTGCAGGCCGCCCCGGCGCTGACCCTGATCCCAGCGAGATCAAGGGCGATCACCTGAAGCTCTGAGGGCCAGCGGGCCATCGCGACACAAAGGGTCTGATCAAGCCGGCGCGGCGCGCCCTTTCCGATGACCACGCCGCCCAAGGCCTCGATCCGGGCCGCAGCGGCGTCGCGCCAGGCGCTCTGATCGGGCGAAGGCGACCATGCCTCCCGCGCCGCAGCGCCGAAGCCGGCGATCCCGGCCAGGTTCTCTGTGCCGGCGCGCAAGCCCCGCTCCTGGCCGCCGCCGTGGAGCTGACGCGAGATCGGCGCGTCCGCAGCGGCGATGAGGGCGCCGACTCCGGCCGGTCCGCCTAGCTTGTGCGCCGAGAGGCTAAGGCTATGAGCGCCCAGCTCCGCAAGATCGAGGCGAAACTTGCCGGCTGCCTGGACGGCGTCCACATGCAGCCAGCCGCCCGCAGCGCGCACCAGGGCCGCGGCCTCGGCGACGGGCTGGATCACCCCCGTCTCGTTATTCGCCGCCATCAAGGCCACGAGGGCCCGCGGCTCGCATGCCAAGGCCCGCTCCAGCCAAGCCAGATCGACAACCCCTTCGCCGTCCACGGGCAGGATCTCGAGCGGCAAGCCAAGGGTTTCGGCCGCCGCGGCCACGGTGTCATGCTCCACGGCGCTGACGATCACCCGGGCCACACCCCAGGCTACGGCGCTCGCCAAACCCAGCGCGTTGGCCTCGGCCCCGCCGCTGGTGAAGACCACCTGGTCCGGGCGGACGGCCGCCAGAGCGGCGACCTCGACGCGCGCCGCCTCGATCCGGGCCCGGGCGGCGCGGCCGGCGGCATGTACGGAGGAGGCGTTGCCCCCGGCCTCCAGGGCGCTAAGCATGGCCGCGCGGGCGGCGGCCCGGAGCGGGGCCGCGGCGTTATAGTCGAGGTAGACGCCACCTTGAGAGGCCCCGGTCTCGCCGGTCATGGCCTATCCTCGGCAATGACGCGCCCGGTTGTGACGTCGGCCAACGAGATGCTCGCCAGATAGGCGTACAGTCGGCGACCGGTCTCCTCCCAAAGCTGATGCGTCACGCACCGGGCCCCGCCTTTGAGGCAGCCCGGACCCTCCGCCTCGCAGCGCGTCACCTTGAGCGGCTCATCCACGGCGCTGATGACTTCGGCGACGCTGAGATCAGCGGCGGGCCTCGCAAGGCGATAGCCCCCGCCGGGGCCCCGCACCGAGCGGACCAAGCCCGCTCGGCGAAGCCGCGCGAACAGCTGCTCCAGATAGGGCTGGGAGATCTGCTGGCGCTCAGCGATGGCCGCAAGCGGCGCAGCCCTGTCCGTCTCGCGAAGGGCGAGATCGGTCATAGCCATCACGGCATAGCGACCTTTGGTGCTCAGCTGCATGCGACCTTCGGTTTTTCTCGCATTCCGGGGCGAGACCTTGCTAAAAGCCCCGCCGCTGCGGCGGCGCCGACGAAACGGCAGCGCCTCTCCGCATATAGGAAAACCAACCCCCGCGATCAACTATTTGCCCTCACTGATCGCAACTCGGAACACGCCATGCCCGAACTCATCCTGCCCGGCAGCGCCGGCCGCCTGGAAGCCCGCTATTCGCCGCGAAAGGACGAGACGGCCCCCATCGCACTCATCCTGCATCCTCATCCTCGCGCTGGCGGTCATATGAACCACCCCGTGGCCGTGCAGCTCTTCCACCTGTTCATGACCCGAGGCTTCAACGTGCTGCGCTTCAACTCGCGCGGCGTCGGCCGTAGCCAGGGCGAGTTCGACTCTGGCGTGGGAGAGCTGGCCGACGCAGCCACAGCGCTGGACTGGCTCCAGACAACCCATCCGGCGGCCTCTCAGTGCTGGGTGGCGGGCTTCGACTTCGGCGCATGGGTGGGCATGCAACTGCTGATGCGGCGACCGGAGACAGATGGCTTCATTAGCGTCTCGCCGCCGACCAACATGTACGACTTCAGCTTCCTTGCGCCTTGTCCGGCCTCCGGCCTGATGCTACATGGCTCCGCCGACACGGTGGTGCCGTATCAGGAGGTGGAGAAGGTGGTGAGCAAGCTGCGCACACAGAAGGGCATCGTGATCGACTATGAACTGGTCGAGGGCGGCGGCCATTTCTGGACCGAGAACCTGTTCGAGGTCGAACAGCGCGTCGGCGCCTATCTCGACAAGCGAATCGCCGCTGATCCGATCTGAGTCGGGGCTGGCAGGGTCCCGGCCATGACCGCCTATGCCGGTTTCTTGAGGGCCCTGAACGTCGGTGGCACGGGCAGGCTTCCCATGGCCGAGTTGCGCGCCCTGTGCGGCGAGATCGGCTTCACCCGCGTGCGCACCTACATCGCCAGCGGCAACGTGGTCTTCGACAGCAACAGTGATGAGGCCGGGGTCAAGGCCAGCCTGCAGACCCAGCTGGCGAGTCGTTATGGTCGTCCCATAGGAGTCGTGATCCGTTCGGGTCCTGATCTGGAGACCGTCATCGCCGCCAATCCGTTCCCCGCGGCGCCAGCGGAGCGGACCCTGGTGACCCTGCTCGATGGGCCGCCGCCCGCCAATGTATTGGGGACGGCGCGCGGTCACGGACGCGAAGAGATCGCCGTGATCGGACGGAACATGTTCATTCATTATGTCGACGGGATCGCCGACTCCAAACTGCGCCTGCCTGGCGCTGTGAACGGCACGGCGCGCAATCTCAACACCCTGCGGAAGCTGGCGCAGATGGTCGCCAGCGAACGAAGCGGGAGAGAGGGATCAGACGGCCTGTAAGCCGGGTTCTGTAACGCCGCGCCGTGAAGCGCGAACGCGACGATCATTCCTCTAGGCCGCCCGTCGCCGGACAGCTCTTGCAACCAACCCGGGCGTCTGGGCCGGCGAGGCCTGTCCGCGGGCGCGAACCCGACAGACGCGACGCCCCTATTCGGTCTTGCTCCTGGCGGGGCTTGCCATGCCGTCCCGGTTGCCCGGTCCGCGGTGGGCTCTTACCCCACCCTTTCACCCTTACCTCGCGCCCACGAGGGCTTGAGGCGGTTTGCTTTCTGTGGCGCTTTCCCTGGGGTCGCCCCCGGCGGGCGTTACCCGCCGCCATCTCGCCGTGGAGCCCGGACTTTCCTCCCCCCGCGCCGTAAGACGCGAGCGGCGATCGTCCAGCCGTCTGATCCGGACACAGGGTGGCCGGGCGGGCGGACGGGGTCAAGTCGATGTGGGAGTTTCGGGGACGCTATATTTAATTCGCTCGGACAGGCGCAGTGGTTTTGCCGGATCTTGGAATTAAATATAGCGTCCCCGAAACTCCGAAGCGACGAGCCGCAGCAGGGCCACAAGACGGGCGCGGGTGTCTCCGTCGGTAAGGCCGTCGATGCAGGCGGGACGCCAGTGGCGCTGGAAGGCGCGTACAAGGGAGGCTGTGGCCTCGTCATATGTCCCGTTCGGGGCGCTTTCATAGCCAAGGCGAGCTAGGCCCGCCTGGAGGGCGAACACCGGGGCGCCCGTATCGCCCTCGCCAAGAACCGGGCCGGGAGCAGGCGGGGGCTCAGCCCAAACGCCGTGGCCCGCCTCAGCCAGACGCCTCCACGGAAAGAGCTCGCCGGGGTCGATCTTGCGCGCGGGCGCCACGTCGGAGTGACCCAGGATGCGGCTGTCGGGGATGGTCCAGCGGCTGCGGATGTCGTCGATGAGCTCAATCACCGCGTCAATCTGGGCGTTCGGAAAATCGCGGTAGCCGAACTCGTGACCGGGATTGACGATCTCCACCCCGATCGAAGCGCTGTTGATGTCGCGCTCGCCGGCCCAGAAGGAGACGCCCGCGTGCCAGGCCCTTCGCGCCTCATCCACCAGCGCGAAGATGCGGCCGTCCTCCTCCACCAGATAGTGGGACGAGACCTCAAAGGCCGGGTCGCGAAGCCGCTCCAGGGCCGCCTGGCCGCTGAACATGCCGGTATAGTGCAGGACGATCATGTCCGGCGGGCGGGCGCGGGCGTTGAAGTTGGTCGACGGGGCGGAGATCAGCTCCATGCCATCGCTCTCACGCCCGTCCGGCGCGCCTTGAATCAGGCGACCTTGTCGAGCGAGAGCGACTCGTAACGCGCCAAGTGGTGGTCCACAGAGCCGAACTCGCCTTCGATCAGGGTGGCGCGCTTGAAATAGTGGCCAATGGCCATCTCGTCGGTCATGCCCATGCCGCCGTGCAGCTGGATGGCGTTCTGGCCGACGAACTTGCAGGCTCGGCCGATCTGCACCTTGGCGGCGGAGACCGCCTTGGCCCGCTCGTCTGCGGAGTCGGAAAGGTGGATATGGGCCATAAAGCTCATGGAGACCGACTGCTCGACCTGGATGAACATGTCGACCATGCGGTGCTGAAGCACCTGGAAGGCGGAGATCGGCTGGCCGAACTGCTTGCGTCCACGGGTATATTCCACCGTCCCCTCGTGCAGCTTGCGCAACACGCCGCAGGCCTCCGCGCAGAGGGCAGCGATGGCCTCGTCCGTGACCTGTTGGATCAGAGGCCAGGCGCCATCGGCCGGACCGATCAGGGCGTCCGCCCCCACGGTGACGTTCTCGAACACGATCTCGGAGGCGCGCCGTCCGTCCACGGTGGGATAGTCGCGGGTGGACACGCCTCTGGCGGCCTTATCGACCAGGAAGAGACTGACGCCCGCCGTCTCGCTCTGACTCCCGGCGGTCCGCGCTGTGACGATCAGGTGGCTGGCCCAGGGTGCACCGATGACGACGGCCTTACGGCCGGAAATCTCATAGCCGGAGCCCGACTTCTTCGCCGTGGTGGCGACGCGGGCCAGATTATAGCGGGCTTCATGCTCGTGGCAGGCGAAGGCGAAGGTGGCCTGACCGGCGATGATGTCCTCGACCAGGGCGCGAGCGCGATCCGTGCCGGCGCGCTTGAGAAAACCGCCGCCGATCACCACCGTGCCCAGATAGGGCTCGACCACCAGGGCCCGGCCAAACTCCTCCATGACGACCATGGTCTCGATGGGCCCACCGCCAAGACCGCCCATCTCCTCGGGAAACGAAGCCCCCAATATGCCCAGCTCCTCGGCGAAGGCTTTCCACACCTCCGGCCGCCAGCCGGTCGGCGAGGCGATGGCGGCGCGGCGCGCGTCGAAGCCGTAGCGGTCGCCCAGATAGGCCGCCACGCTGTCACGCAGCAGGGTCTGTTCCTCGGTGAAGCTGAGATCCATGGGGTCCGTCTTTGTCGAATGAGGGCGTGGGAAGCCGGGAGGCGCGGGAAAAGCGGGAGCGTCAGCCTCCCGTCAAAGGCCCAGCACCATCTTGGCGATGATGTTGCGCTGGATCTCGTTGGAGCCGCCATAGATCGAGGTCTTGCGCGTGTTGAAATAGGCGCCGGCCACGCCATGGGCCTCCTCCGGACCGACCGGACCAAAATTGTGCCCCAGCCCGCGCAGATTGGGCGCGCCATAATGTCCGGCCGCCTCAAGGGCGAGCTCGGTCAGGCGCTGCTGGATCTCGGTGCCCTTGATCTTGAGGATCGAGGATTCCGGCCCCGGCCCCTTGCCGGAGCTTTCGCCCGCCAGGGTGCGAAGTTCGGTGAACTCCAGGGCCGTGAGGTCAATCTCCAGCTCGGCCACCTTGCGCTTGAAGAAGGGGTCGGAGAGCAGTTTGCCGCCGTCATCGGCCGGCTCGGTGCGGGCCACCTCGCGCAGGCGCTCTAGATTGCGCTTTGAGCGCGCCACGCCGGCGATGCCAGAGCGCTCATGGGCGAGAAGCGCCTTGGCGCAGGTCCAGCCCTGGTTCTCGTGGAAGATGCGGTTTTCCACCGGTACCTTCACGTTGTCGAGGAAGACGTCATTGACCTCGTGGCCGCCCTCCAGGGTGATGATCGGGCGTACCGTGATGCCCGGGGTCTTCATGTCGATGAGCAGGAAGCTGATCCCGGCTTGGGGCTTGGAATCCGGGTCGGTGCGGACCAGGAAGAAGCCCCAGTCGGCGAACTGGCCCAGCGTCGTCCAGGTCTTCTGGCCGTTGACCAGGTAATACTCCTTGCCGTCATCGCCGGTGATGCGCTCGGCCCGGGTCTTGAGCGAAGCGAGGTCGGAACCGGCGCCCGGCTCGGAATAGCCCTGGCACCACCAGACCTGACCGTCGCGGATGCCCGGCAGGAAGCGCGCTTTCTGCTCCTCCGTGCCGAAGGTCCAAAGAACCGGGGCCAACATGGAGACACCGAAGGGCAGGATGGCCAGGGTGTCGGCCCGGGCGTTCTCTTCCGACCAGATATAGCGCTGGGTGGGAGTCCAGTCGGTTCCGCCCCATTCCTTCGGCCAGGATGGTGTCGCCCAACCCTTCTTGGCCAGAATGCGATGCCAGGAGAAGTAGTCCTCCTTGGTCATCTCCTCGCCCTTGTCCTGCTTATCGCGCAAGGCCTTGGGATAGTTCTGGGCGATAAACGCGCGCACTTCCTGGCGGAAGGTTTCGTCTTCGGGAGCGAAATCGAGATCCATCGGGTCCTCATCCATCAGCAGGACGCCGGAACGAGCCAGGCGCCGGAGCTGGTCAACGCCGAGGCGTTGCACCGGCCCACCAACTTCCCTTCATAGGCGCAAGGAGGCATGCTTTCCAAGAGGATCGGCGGGCTCCGGGTCAATGAGATCGGCGCGGCTCACCCAGCGCCGGCTTCGGCGGGCGCCCCACTTTCTCCGCCAAGACGGTCCCAGCCGACTGCCCCGGACGCGGGAAAGCCTCCCTGCATGCGGAGGACACACAAGGAGACTCCCGGGGAGAACGGTCGGGAAGAGCGAAGGAGATCAGTCGCCCCGGCCGCCCGCCGCCGCGCCCACAGCCAGCGTGGACTCGCCCGCCAGGGTCCGGCATACCCCGTCGCGTTCGGCGATCAGCTGACTGCGCGCATAAGCGCCCGCCGTAGTAGCCTGGCGGGCCGCGTCCTGTTCGGCCTGCTGGCCCATCTCATAGGCCTGGTCGATGCGCCCCGCGCCCTGAACCTTGACCACGTGGTCGATGGCCGAGGCGTCGGCCTTGCCTAGCGCGGCGGAGCTCATCAGGGCCTGACAGCGCCGCGCCTCGATATACTGGCCGTCGGTGAATTCGGCGGGGCGAGCCAGCGCGACGCCGGTCGAAGCAAGGGCCATTATGGCCCCGATGGCGGCGGCGAATTTGACTGTCTTCATGGATGTATTCCTCTCCGAGGCACGATCTGGTGAATGAATACAAAATTCCTCATCGGTTTTGATTTGACCAATTAAATCTTGGAAAGGTTATAGACTCGAATTGTTCATAAATTAACTTGTCGTAATTTACGCGACATTTGTAAGGCAATAGGGGCGAAATCCTGGCCATGAGCAGGGCTTGCCGTCTCACCTGGGCCGGTCCAAGAGTGCCGTCATGGCCGCCCCCGCCGCTCCGCCCCGCGCGATCGCCACGCCCTGCATCCAGGTCTGCGCCATCGACGGCGAGAGCGGCCTTTGCCTGGGGTGTTACAGGTCTCTCAAGGAAGTTGCGTCCTGGACCCGGTTCACCGACGCCGAGCGCGCCGCCCTGATGGACGAGCTGCCCCATCGCCGCGACCGCATCGACCCGAAGAAGCTGGGCCTGGTCCGCTAACCCGTCGATCGGCGCCGGCCCTGCATGGTGCGGGGCGATGACGCCGCTCGGTGACTCCGGCGCGATCGTGGCCCTGTGCGGCCTCGCCCCTGACCAAGGCGGACCGGCATTGCCGGCTTCAATCTGGTCGGTCGGTATAGCGTCACCGACCATTATCGCCTGCCGTTCCCGGCCGGGCGCGGACGGGGCTCTACGCCGTGGACGCGGCGCGGGTGAACTTTCCCTTCAGCTACTATCTGGCCTTTCAGGACACCTTCTGACGCACAAGGCCGGTCGCGCTCAGGCGGCGGCGTCCAGCCGGGCCGGCGTGCGCATCACCGCGTCCAGCGCCCGGTCGAGAACCTCCAGCCCCGCCCCCGGCGCGCCCGCCTCCACGGTGAGGATCCGGCGCCAGGCCCGCGCTCCGGGCCGGCCCTGGAACAGGCCCAGCATGTGCCGCGTCATGGAGGACAGCCTCACCCCCCGCGCCAGGGCCGCCGCCATGTAGGGCCGATAGCGCTCCACGGCGGTCAGGGGGTCCACCTCGCCCTGCATCTCGCCGAACAGTCGCGAATCCACGGCCCCCAGGAGGGCCGGATCGTGATAGGCGGCGCGGCCCAGCATGACCCCGTCGAGATCCGCCAGCAGGCTCTCCGCCGTCTCCAGAGAGGCGATGCCACCATTGATGACCACGGTCAGGTCCGGCCGCTCCCGCTTGAGGCGGCGCACGAGGTCGTAGTCCAGGGGCGGAATGTCGCGGTTCTCCTTGGGCGAGAGGCCCTGCAGCCAAGCCTTCCGCGCATGCACGATGAAGGTCGTCACGCCGACCTGGGCGCAGGCCTCCACCAGCGCGAACAGGCTTTCGGACGGCTCCTGGTCGTCCACGCCCAGGCGGCACTTGACCGTGACGCGCGCGCCCGGCGCCGCCGCGGCCATGGCCGCCACGCAATCGGCCACCAGGGCCGGCTCGCGCATGAGGCAGGCGCCGAACCGCCCGCTCTGCACCCGGTCCGACGGGCAGCCCACATTCAGGTTGATCTCGTCATAGCCAAACCCCGCACCCAGCCGGCTGGCCCGAGCCAGAAGATCGGGGTCCGACCCGCCCAGCTGCAGGGCCACCGGCGCTTCGAGGGGATCAAAGCCCAGGAGCTTCTCCACATCGCCGTGCACGACCGCCTGCACCGTCACCATCTCGGTATACAGACGCGCCCGCCGCGTGAGCGTGCGGTGGAAGGCCCGGCAATGCCGGTCCGTCCAGTCCATCATCGGGGCGACGGAGAAGCGATGCGAGATCGTCATGAGCGCGGGCGACAGAGGAAAACGGCTCCGGGGGAGAGGATGAGGTCCTTAGCGCATTTGGGCCCAGATTGCGCGTTCCCGAAATTGCGCGTTCCCGAGATCACGCTCTCGGCGGCCCCCTCCCGCGCAGTTGACTCGTCCGAGCGAGCCTCTATCCCGCAGACTCGAGGACAGGGGCCGCATGCACGTTCACAAACCCAAGCCGACGCACGGCCTGCGCGAGTTTCTCTCGGAGATCAGCGTCGTCGTGGTGGGCATTCTCATCGCGCTGGCGTTGGAGCAGGCGCTGGAGACCTGGCGCGATCACCGCCATGTGACGGAGGCGCGAACCTCCATTCACGCCGAAATCGCCTATAATCTGGGCCTGATGCAGCGACGCGCGGGGATCGAGGCCTGCGTCACGCGGCGGTTGGATGAGGTGGCCGGCCTGATCGACCAGGCTCAAGCCGGACATCCCGCCACAGGCCCCCTCTATATCGGCCGTCCCCTCATGTGGTTCACGTCCGACGGACGCTACAAGTCCGCCGTGCAGGCCGGCATCGTAAGCCTGATGCCGCCGGCCGAGCAGGCGCGCTACGCCAGCCTCTATGCCGGGTTCGACCATTACACCGCCGACGAGCACGACGAAGAGGTCGCTTGGTCGGAGCTGAGAACCCTGGAGTCCCGGCCGGCGACGACCCCGGTCTCCGATGCGCGGCTGCGCGACGCCCTCGAGAACGCGCGCATGGCGCGATTTTTGATGGAGACGGTGGTCACGACCTCGCTGATCGACGCCAAGACGCTCGGCGTCACGCCCGATCACCTGGCCACGTTCGCGCAGGAATCAGTGTGCATTCCCCTGCGTACGTCCCGCGCCGAGGCCCTGAAGCGCGTGGTCGAGGGCCGTCCGAGCCACGACGTCTATGACGAGCCCTGATGCCACGGGCGAGGCCGCCGAGACCTCCCCCGTCACGACAACGTCGCCCGGCCATGCGAGACTCACCAGCCCGACCCTCCCCGCCGGAGCGCTCATGATCCCACCCGCGGACATGGCTTACACGCCCACCACAGGGGCGCGGCGCGTGCACGAAGCGCCCCTCGTCAGGGCGACGCCGAAAAGCCTCGACGGCTATGGCATCCTGGTGGACGACCCTGAGGGCTTTCCCATCGACATCGTTCGATGGCCGGCCCAGGGTTGGCGGGCCGTGGACGCCAATTCCGGCGACCAGGGCGGGGTGGTGGAGGGCGTGTTCGACTTCGCCTGGCGGGGCGAGACCCTGTTCGCGCGCAACGCCGCGGTGGGTGATTCCTATCTCTTCGGCTGGAGCGTTTGGCCTGAGGAGGCCCGGACCGAGGGAACGGGCCGGCCGCGCGAGCGGGCCCTGATCTGGCGCGCCAACTATCACCCGGACGGGGGTCAGATGGTCTATCCCCTGGACGGCCAGAGTTTCGTCGCGCCCCTGGCCCGCCCGGGAGATGACGTGACTCCCGATAGCTTCATCGCCTTCTGGTTCGACGGTCGCCAGGGCCTCTACATTCCGCCCAATGTCTGGCACGGCGCATTTACCCCGCACGCCGACGCCGCCCGCTTTCTCGATCGCCAAGGCGCGGTCCACGCCCGCGTCTCGGTGGACTTCGTCAAGGAATTCGGCTGCTATCTGGGCGTGCCGCTGGGCCAGCCCGACGCCGAAGCCCCAGACGTCTGAACCCGGAATCCTTGAGCCTTGAGCCTGGTCCAGGTGAGCCCCGTCACCCTGTCGTGATATCGCGGCAGGCCATCTCGCGCCAACCCGGGTCAGGGCCTGGCAAAGCGACGCCCAGCTGCTTCGATCTCTGAAGTTCGACGGCCATCTGGCTGACCATCAGGCGCTCGAGACCGGTGGCGGACTGGATGCTCACGCGAAGGCCGGCGATGTCGGCGTCGGAAAGGCGTTTGGGCGGCCCGTCCAGGATAGAGAGCACGTTCCATGCACGCCCCTCCTCTCCGCGCCACACCTCGATATCGGCGAGTTGCTGGTAATAGAGCGAAAGCAGGGATCTTTCCCGCGCTGGGAAATCCGCCAGGGTCCGGGCGGCCCTCTGGGTCTCCCACTCGCTCGTCTCGAGGAATTTACCCAGCCCAATACCGACTCCATCGGCGTTCGGCTCAGCGTGCGTTGCGGCGACTTGCTCAACGAGGGCCCGGGTCTTGGCGATGTGCTTTTCCACACAGGGCGCCATGGCTTCACGGTCGACGAAGTAGCGGTCATCAAGGGCGATCTCCCGCAGCAAGGCGCTGCGAGCGGCGCTGACCGCGTCGGCGCGTCGCCAAGCCTCGACGCCCTGTTCGAGCCCGATGGCGATGAGAATGCCGCAGACGACAACGGCGATCTCCGAGAGGAACTCGCGCAGATTGCTCACCGGCTTGGGCTTATGAATGTCCATGCCGCCAAGCTTAGCCTGCGGCAGGCGGCGGGCAAGGGCTCGTCAGGTCCGTTACCCCGGAATGACCATGCAGATCGCCGCCGCGCCCATGACGGCCGTGGCGATCCAGCCGAGGACACGCAAGGAGCGGGTGGCTGTGTACGGACCCATGACCGAGGTCTTGGAGGCGAGGGTCACGATCACCGCCATCAGCGGGACGGCGACGACGCCGTTGATCACGGCGCTGTAGAAGAGCGCCGTCATGGGATCCATCGGGGTGTACTGCAGGACAAGTGCGATCACCACGCTAAGGCAGATCACACTATAGAAGCCCCGCCCCTCCCGGGCCTTCAGCTCAAGCCCCTCTCGCCAACCCATGGCCTCCGACAGTCCGTAGGCGGCCGATCCGGCAAGGACCGGCACGCCGATCAATCCCACGCCGAGTATTCCCAGGGCAAAAATAAGATAGGCGAAGTCGCCGGCCAATGGACGTAACGCCCGGGCGGCCTGGGCGGCCGTCGTGATGTCGTGAACGCCTGAGACATAGAGCGTCACGGCCGTGGCCAGGATGATGAAAAAGGCCGAGACGTCTGAATAGAACATGCCGCTCCAGGTGTCCCACCGGATGCGGCGCAGCTCCGCCTCGGCGGCGACGGAATCCTCACGCAGCGGCCTTCCCCCGCCCGCCTTCATGTCCTCGACCTCTTCGGACGCCTGCCAGAAGAAAAGATAGGGGCTGATCGTCGTGCCCAAGACCCCGGTCACCATCGCCGCAGTCGTCCGATTGAAACTCAGCCGCGGCCATACCAGACGCCGCACCACCTCTCCCCACGGAACATGAACGGTAAACAGCACCAGAAAGTAGGCGAGCAGAGAAAGGGTCAGCCACTTCAAGTAGGCGACGTAGCGGTGATAGGGCACGAAGATCTGAAGCCCGAGGGTTACGGCGACCACGACCAGCGCGCTGAAATGACGGTCGATTCCTGTGATCAGTTCTGCAACCTCACCCATCGCGGCCACGTCAGCAGCGATATTCAGCACGTTAGCGATCAGGAGCAGCGCAACCACGGCGCGGAGGATTGCGGGAGAAAAGGCGGAGCGGATATTAGCCGCGAGTCCCTGGCCGGTAACCCGTCCGATCCGAGCGCAGGTCGACTGGACAGCAGCCATGAGCGGAAAGGCGAGCGGCATGGTCCAGAGCATGTTCAGGCCGAACTGCGCCCCAGCCTGTGAGTAGGTGGCGATGCCGGACGGATCGTCGTCGGCGACCCCCGTAATGAGTCCTGGACCGAGGCGGGAAAGAGGCTCCACCCCCCGCCGCAACCCGCCGATCCACCGCAAACCGAAAGCACGGAAATCGGCGAAATCGCGCTGAGACGGCTCGGTAGCCATGCGCCGAGACTAGCGCCCCGTCCGAAAGGACGGGAGCTGCGCCTCCGTTGCAATGACGCTCAATGGGTCAAATCTAGAGCGAATAGTGGTTTGTTCCGTAAAGACATCCGTTCTGCAGCCGAACTAGCCGACGAATGAGGCTAGGGCCAGGGGCGCATCGCTCCGCGCCTCAGACCAGGCTCCCGCCGCCATCGACCCGGACGACCTGGCCGGTCACATAGGCGGCGCGCATCAGGTAAAGATAGGCTTCTGCGGCCTCCTCCACCGTGCCGGCGCGCGGCAAGGGCAGGCCCGAGGTGAACTGCCGGATCATGGACTCGCCCATGGCCTGAACGGCCTCGCTCGAAATCAGACCCAGGCAAACGGCGTTGACGCGGACGGGCGCCAAGTCGCGGGCCAGGCCCATGGCAAGGCCCTCGGTGGTGTGGGCCGAAGCCGTGACCAGGGGCGCGCCGGGCTGCGGGCGGTGGGCGAGCATACCACCGGTGAGGGTGATCGAACCCTCCTTGGCGATCTGCCCTACCGCGCACTTGGCCACCCGGACGGCGCCCCAGAACCGAACTTCCAGCAGAGCTTTGCTGGCCTCGACATCCAACTCGCGCGTCGGAGAGAACATCCGGCCCCAGTCGCCAGCGGTGAAGACAAGGTGATCGAACGCCCCAATCTCGGCAAAGAAAGCGGCGACGGAGGTTTCGTCGCGCACGTCCACGGTGAGGCCCCTCGCCCCGCCGCCGATCCGCGCGGCGGCGGCCTCGATCCGGGCCTTCTGGCTGGAACCGACCACCACCTGTGCTCCCGATTCACGAGACGCAGCCGCGACGGCGAAGCCGACGCCGGATGCTCCGCCGATCACCACGACTTTCGTTCCGTCGAGCTTGGCCATCGTTCTTCACTCCCAATCGCGTGAGGGGACGAGGATAGGTTGCGATGACCCCGCGTGAAAGTCTGGGACCTATACTCTTATAGGCGCCAACTGCCTCAAAAGGCGGACTCGCCGCAGGCTGAGAATGAGCCCGAGAGGTGAGCGAATGCGGTGAGGCGGGCGCGGGTGATTTCGTCGACGAGCTCATCTCCTATCTGGGGATGATGCCGGCCCGACCACGAAACTCAGTCTTGACGATTGGAGCCTGACCCCGGCCCCAGCCCTCAGGCGGGGCTGAGCGAGAGAGCCGGATAGTCGGTATAGCCGTGCGCTCCCGGTGCGTAGAAGGTCGCCATGTCCCAGGGGGTGAGCGGCGCGCCTGCGCGCAGGCGCGTGGGCAGGTCGGGGTTGGAGATGAACAGCTTGCCGAAGGAGACCGCATCGGCGTGACCCGCCGTCAGCAGGGCCTGCGCGCCCTCCAGCTCCAGGCCCTCATTGGCGATATAGACCCCGCCGAACGCCGCTTTCAGCCGCGGCCCCAGACTGTCCGCCGCCACTCGCTCGCGGGCGAACAGGAAGGCAAGGCCCCGCTTGCGCGCCTCGTGGGCCACGTGGGTGAAGGTCGCCAGAGGATCGGAATCGCCCATGTCGTGGGAATCGCACCGGGGCGCAATGTGCAGGCCCACCCGGTCCGGACCGAACACGGACACCGCCGCGTCCACCGCCTCGAACATTAGTCGCGCCCGGTTGGCGATGGAGCCGCCATAACCGTCGTTGCGCCGGTTCACGCTGTCCTGCAGGAACTGATCCAGCAGATAGCCATTGGCGCCGTGCAGCTCGACGCCGTCAAAGCCGGCGCGCTTGGCGTTCTCCGCGCCGCGCCGATAGGCCTCCACCACCTCGGCGATCTCCTCCAGGCTGAGCGCGCGCGGCACGGGATAGGGCCGCTTGGGGCGCAGTAGGCTGACCTCGCCGCGGGCCGCGATCGCGCTGGCGGAGACCGGCGCCTGGCCATCCAGGAAGGACGGGTCGGAGATCCGCCCGACATGCCAAAGCTGCATGAAGATCAGGCCGCCGGCCTTGTGCACCGCCTCGGTGGTGAGGCGCCAGCCTTCGACCTGGGCGTCCGACCAGATCCCGGGTGTGTCGGCATAGCCCACGCCCAGCGGCGTGACCGAGGTCGCCTCGCTGAGGATCAGGCCCGCCGAGGCGCGCTGCGCGTAATATTCCGCCACCAGGGGGCCCGGCGTCCGCGCGGCGCCCGACCGGGCGCGCGTGAGGGGCGCCATGATGATGCGGTTCTTCAGGGTGAGGTCGCCGACGCGAAGCGGGTCGAAGAGGCTGGGCATGCACGCATTCCTGTGAGGAGAGGCTCGCTCAGATAGGAAGCCGAGGAGCGGACGCCGAGTCGAGAAATCCTAAAGCCCGTCTCAAATTTTTCGGGGCCGGGCCGGACCGAACCGGCGACGAGGACGGCCGGCGCCGGCGTCTGGTCAAGCGGCGGAAAACGCGCGCACCTTGGTTCGCGTGATGTCAAACCTCGCCCCGCCTCTGCTTCTGGCCCGCCCCGGCCTCGTCTGGGCCGCCGGGATTGCCGCAGCGCTGGGCCTTCTGGCGACCATCGGGGTCGCGTTCCGGTCGTCTCTGCGCACCCGAATCTGGGCCAAAATGTCGTCGGCGGAACGACGGGACCTCCTGGCTCTCGTGGCGGCGACGGCAGCGCTCACGCTCTTGCCGGACCATCCCCTCGACCGCTTCGGACTGCTCAACCCGTTCATGTTCGGACGCCTCGCGGTGGTGGTCATGGCCTTGAGCGGAGCGGGCTATTTCGCCCAGCGGTTCATGGGCGCGCGGTTCGGACTGCTCGTGTCGGGGCTGGCCGCGGGGTTCATCTCCAGCACCGCGGCGGTGGTCGCCATGGGCGCGAGGTCCCGAGAACAGCCCGCCCTCGCCGCGGCCGGCGCCGCCGGGGCGATCGCTTCCCTCCTGGGCAGCCTCGCCTACCTGACGGTCATCCTCGCCGCCGTCAGCCCGGCCTTGATCCGCGCCCTCGCCGCGCCGCTGGGCCTCTCCGCGCTTCTGCTCAGTCTTTGCGCCGGCTGGATGACACGCGGCGCCGAGGGGACGCGGTCCGAGGCGACGGTCCCAGGGGGCCGGCCATTTCGGCTGACCACGGTGGGGCTCTTCGTCGTCCTGGTCGGCGGGTTCAGCGTCGCCTCCGAGGTCTTGATCCTCTGGCTGGGGGCCCCGGCCATGCTGGTGGGCGCCGGGATCATGGGGCTGGCGGACGCGCACGCGGCGGCGGTGTCCCTGGCCAACCTCGCGGCCGACGGCAAGCTGAGCGCCTCGCTGGCCAGCTTGGGCGTGGCCGTGACGCTGACCGCGAACATGGTCATCAAGATTCCCGCGGCCTTGCTGACAGGCGCGCCTGGCTATACGCGCCGCGTGGCGATCGGCGTCGCGGCTCTGCTGGGCGGCCTGTGGGCAGGATGGGCGATCACCCAGGCCCTGCCCGTCCTACGGGGCGGCTAAGGGCCTCTTGATCCCCATGCGCCCCGATCGCGCCGCTCTGGGGCCTCACCCCCGCGTTGAAGATCCCGCAGGGGACGATAGCTGATGCGGTGAACGCCCTGGCCGGCGAGGAAGGCCGCCAGATCGGGGCTTGTGGCGCAGGCGAGATCGTCCACGCGGACCTGCGCGGCCTCCCGGTCATAGGCGCGCAACTCAGGGCTGTCGCGCACGGGGTGCACGATCATTTCCAGGACGCCTGGCGCCATGCGCGGAATATGCCGGCGAATCATCTCGGCCGTGGCATCCTTCCAGCGGAAGATGAAGTCGTCCGGAAATAGAAGGCCCCGCGCCTCCGCCGCAGGGCGGGCGGGAAATCCCAGATGCCCCTCGGCCCTGGGACCGCTCATGCGCAAGGGCAGGCGGTAGGCCTGAGCCAAGTCCAGATAGATCTCGAAGAAGCGGGGATCTAGTTGCAGCGTTCCCATGTGCGAATCCAGATGGGTGACGTCCAGGCCCCAGGCCAAGGCTTGGTCGACCTGTGCGCGGCACTCCCGGGCGACGTCGGCGAGGTCGGCCTTAGCCCAGACGGCCTCGCTCGTCCGCGGAAAGCAGCCGTCCGAATCGTGAAGCGAGGCCGCACCGGTCAGCGCGCGCCAGCGATAGCCGGGATACTCCGACGTGAGCGTCAGATGCACGCCCACATCCCGGTCGCGGAACAGCTCCGCCGCCTCCTTGGCCCAGGGGCAGGGAACCATCAGGGTCGCGCTGGTGGCGATGCCGGTTTCCACCGCCTCCAGGCAGGCCAGGTTGGCCGCGTGGCTTGAGCCCAGGTCATCGCAGTTGAGGATCAGGAGGCGCGCGTGCGCCGGATAGCCCAGCCGCGCCGGCAGGCCTGCCGGATCGGATCTCGTCGCGTTCATGGCGTCCTCCCATAGGTGCGGGCGGTTTTCCCGCAGCCGCGCATCGTCTTGGATCCGCGGCCACGCCCCGTTTAGGCTCTTGGGCGATCGGGGGGAAACCCTTGGCGCGAGGGGCGTCTCGCCCGCCGCGCATCGGCGTCCGGGCCGTCCGTCAGGCTGATCCAGCGCAAGGACTGGCGGGAGCCCCGTAGGCTTGATGGTCCAGGACACGCCCCCGGACCGATAGGGAAGCGCGCATGGTTGACGCCGATGAGATCGAGCTGAAGTTCGAACTGACCGAGCCCGCCCTGGCGGCGCTTGCCGGTCACGACGCCTTCGCCGCGCCGGCCCGGACGCAGGTCCTGACCTCGACCTATTTCGATACGCCAGACTTCGCCCTGCGGCGCGCTGGCCTGAGCCTTCGCGTACGCCGGACCGCGCAGGGTTGGGCCCAGACGCTCAAGGCGCAGGGCCTGGGCGATGTGATGACCCGGCGGGAGTGGACGCAGGATCTGCCATGCCAGACCCCCGACCGCATGGCCCTGGTCGACACCCCTGCCGCCAAGTCGCTGTCCGGGCATAAGCTTGTCCCGCTTTTCGTCACGGAGGTCACCCGAGAGATTCGGCGATGGACGCAGGGCGACGCCTGCATCGAGGTCTGCGTGGATCGCGGGCGCCTTGTCCGGAACGGGCGCTGCGCGCCGATCTTCGAGCTGGAGCTGGAGCTCGTGGCCGGCGATCCCCGAAGCCTTTTCGATCTGGCGCAGGACCTAGCTGCGCGGGGGCGCCTGCCTCCTCTTTACCTCAGCAAGGCCGAGCGCGGCTATGCCCTGGCCGGAGCGGACGCCCGTGCGCGGACCGGCGGGATCGCGGGGCGGGACCCAACTCCCGAGCTTGAGGCCCGACGAGCGTTTCAGGCGATGGGCCGCGAGGCCCTGGCTCATGCGGCGCGGCACGCGGCCCGTCTTCGCCGCCGGCCTCACCGCGAAAGCGTGCATCAGATCCGCGTGGGGCTACGCAGGTTCGGCGCGGCGCTCAGCGTCTTTCGGGACATGGCGCAGGATGCGACCCTGCCCAGGGTCAAAGCGGAGATGCGCTGGCTGGCGGGGGAACTGGACGCCGCCCGGGACCTCGACGTGTTTCTCAAGGAGAGCTTTGCCCCGTTCTCGCCCAGGACGCCGGACCGCGCTGCGTTCGCCCAATTGGGGGCGGGCCTTTTGCGCGCGCGGCGCCAGGCCTACGCCCGCGCCCAAGCGGCCGTGAGTTCGGACCGCTGCCACGATTTCTTCTTGAGCGCTCTTCGCTGGCTGGAGGTCGGGGCCTGGACGCGCGACGCCGCGCTGACACGGCGGACAGCCCGAAGCACAGCGCTGAAGGCCTTCGCCCCGGCGCAATTGGCGCGTATGAGCCGCAAAGTGCGGGCTCGGGGCCGGCGTCTCGCCGAGATGGACGCGGAGGCGCTCCATCGGCTGCGCATCCGGATCAAGAAGCTGCGATATGCGGTGGCCTTCCTGCAACCGAGCCTGACAGACCGCGACGACGCAGCGGCGGGCCTGGAGGCTCTGGTGACGCTGCAGCACAGCCTGGGGGAACTGAACGATGTGGCCTGCGCGCCGAAGCTCTTGCGACGGGTCTGCGAACATCCGGCGGGGCCGGAGCGCTATGCGGCTGGGCTGATCGTCGCGGCCCAACGGGCGCGGGCGCAGAATGCTGAACGGACCGCGTTCAAGGCCTTCACCGCTTTCGACGCCTTGGGCGCCTTCCCCGTCTGACACTGGCAGGACGCGGAGGTCAGACGGGCCAAGCCCCACGGGCCGACGCCACCGTGAAGGCGTGGTTCCCGACAGACCCCAGTGGCGCGAGCGCCAGAAACGGGACAGACAGCCTGGCGGATGTGCGCATGCAAGCCCTCATCGTCGTGACTTATGACCGGCCCCGCACCCGGAGAGACGTGCGAGCCGAGGATGGCGAGCGCTGCCCGCGGCGGAGCCAGAGCCGGCGGCAACAGACGGATTCAGGGCGCGCCCAACAATCCCTGGAGGCGATAGGTGGCCACCACGGCGTCGCCCTTGGCGGCCAGGAGGGCGACCTGGGCGGAAAGGGACTGCCGTTCTGCCGTCAGCAGATCCTCCACCGGGCGCTGACCGACCCGGAATTCCTCTCTGGCGCTGGCATAGGCCTCATCCGCGGCCTCCGCCTGGCGGCCGGCGGCATCCACCAGATTGCGCGACACAGCCACATCCTCCCAGGCGCCGACAACGGCCTCGCGGACCTGCGACTGGGCCGCGTCGAGCCCGGCCTCAGCGGCGCTGCGCTGCGCCCTGGCTTCGTTGATCTGACCGGTGACAAGCCCGCCCGAGAACAGGCTCCAGCGCCCCTCAACTCCTACCGTGTAGCCCTGGTTACGATAGCCGGGGAAAAACTGGTCCTTCATGGTCAGCGCCGAGGCGTCCAACGAGACCGTCGGCAGGCGGCCGGCTTCGGCCCCGCGCACCCCGTCCTCGGCGGCCCGAAGGTTGGCCCGGGCGCTCAACAGTGAGGGGCTCGCCCGCTCGGCGGCGTCCACGGCCGCGCCCAGACTTGCCGCAGCGAGGGGCGCGGGGACGGGATCGACCAGGGCGTCGGGCGGCGCTCCGACCAGCGCCTGGAAGCGCGCCTCGGCCCGCACAACCGCGCCTTCCGCCTCGGCGCGTACGGCCTCAATTTCCGCCAGGCGCGCCTGGGCCTCCGCCAGATCGGTGCGAGGTATTTCGCCGTCCTTGAATTTCTGGCTCGCCTGCTCGACCAGGGTTTCGACCTCGCGCTGCTCTTCGGCCACAAGCCGCGTGGTCTCGCGCGCGTCGATAAGGCCGACAAAGGCCGACGCCGTCTCTGTGGCCAGGATTGCGCGAGCTTCAGCGACCTGATGCACCGCCGCCTCCCGCGCGGCCCGGGCCCGGTCTATGGCGGCGAAGATGGCGCCGCCGGCGAATAGAGGCTGACGCAGTTCGATCATCGCCTCCTCGGGATGAATCGTGCTGCGTTCAAAACCGAAGAATCCGCCAAGATTGGCCGATCCCGTGGCCGCGGAGGCGACAGCCGTGACACTGGGCAATCGCCCGGCCTGGGCTTCGTCAAGGCGGGCCTTGGCGGCGTCAGCCTCAGCCTGGCGCTGGGCGAGGCCGGGATTATTCTTTCGGGCGAGCGCTATAGCATCGTTGAGCGTCATGGCGCCCGTTCCTGTGGCGGCGAGAAGGCCCGTCAGGACGGCAAGGCCCACCCCAACCCGGCGAAAACTCATCGGAAGGCATTTCCTGGCTTCAAACCGAAAGCTTTGAAGATCATGGCCGCCGGGCAAAAGCCGGTGAAGGCCGCCTGGATCATATTGGCCCCGGCGAAAACGCAGAGCAGAATCCACCATGGGCTCACGAAATGGGCCAGCGCCACGCCAACCAGAACCACAAGGCCGGCGAAGGCCAGAACCGCGCGATCAACTGTCATATCAACCTCCTTGGCGCCATCTATTCAGGTCATGTCAGACGCTTGCCGCGTCTGCGGGGAGATGCGGGCGAACCCAGGCCTCGATCTGTGACGCGGTCATCGCCCCAGCCTGGTGCGCGACCACTTGTCCCTCCCAGAACAGGATCAGCGCCGGGATGCCGGACACTCCCAACGCCGCGGCGGCGGCCTGGTTCTCGTCCGAGTTGAGTTTCAGCAGGCGAATTTTGGGTTCAAGACGCGCCGCGGCGGCGGCAAATTGTGGGGCCATGGAACGGCAGGGGCCGCACCACGGAGCCCAGACATCCACCAGAACCCCCGCCTCCTTGGTCCCCCTGCGATGGAGGTCAAGCTCGACGGCGTTCACCTCAATGGGACGCGCCTCGAACAAAGCCTTGCCGCACCGGCCGCAGTTCGCGCTGCGCGGGTCGCGATCGTCGGGGGTGCGATTGGCTGTTCCGCAATGGGGGCAGACAAATTGGCGCATGGCGCGACCCTAGGCCTTGAGTTTGCGGACGCCCATGACGTCCAGGGCGAGCTTCTCGTAGAAGGGCTCGCTTTCGCCGCGTTTGACCTTGCCGAGGAAATACTTCTCGAAGCCGACTTTGGCGAGGTGAACCCACTTACCGCTTGCGGTCCAGTTCACGTTGCGGGGCGGGATCTGGGGCTGGGCGACAAAAGCCACGCCGGAGTCGCCGAAATCGGCCAGACAGATGGCGTTCCAGGTCGCTTCCTCTTCAGCCGCGGCGCCTTGGATCAGCGACCTGAGATTGTGGGCAATCGCCGTGACCATGCTCTCGATCATGAAGCCGGTCTTAGGAACGCCCACCGGCACAGCGGTCTTGCCTGTGGGGGCAATGGCGACGCAGACGCCAAGCGCGAAAACATTTGGGAAGGCCGGGTTCCGCTGGTGCTTGTCGACGACGATGAATCCCCGCGCATTGGTCAGCCCTTCGATGCCGCGCACCGCCTCCACGCCGCGAAAGCCAGGCAACATCATGGCGAAGCCGAAGGGCAGGTCGTGGGTCTGTTTGGCCGCCCCGTCCTCGTGGAACTCCTCGATGTGCATCACGCTGGCCTCTACTGAGGCGACCTTGGCGTTGGTGATCCACTTGATGTGGCGGTCGCGCATTTCGCTTTCGAGCAACCCTTTGGTGTCGCCCACGCCATCGAGACCCAGATGGCCAATATAAGGTTCCGGAGTGACGAAGGTCATGGGCACCCGGTCGCGGATCTTGCGGCGCTTGAGTTCGGTGTCGAGGATCATGGCGAACTCGTAGGCGGGACCGAAGCACGATGCGCCCTGGACCGCGCCCACGACGATGGGACCAGGCGATAGGCAGAATGCGTCGAACGCTGCGGCTGCGGCCTCGGCGTGATCCACGTGACAAATGGATTGGGTGTGCCCGCCGTTCGGACCCAGGCCCGGAACTTCATCGAAAGCCAGATCCGGCCCCGTGGCGATGACGAGGTAGTCGTAAGAAAGGCTCTCGCCGGTCGAAAGCTCGATCCGGTTTTCTGAAGGAAGCACTTTCCGTGCCCCTTCTGTGTGTAAGATGATCCCCTTTCTGGCCATGACCGGGCCAAGCTTGACTTCGATCGCCTGCCGCTTGCGCCAGTGGACGGCGACCCAGGGGTTGGAGGGGACGAAGTGAAACGTGTCGCCCTGATTGACGACGACGACATCGGCCCTCGCGCCGACAGCCTCCTTGATCTCGAAGGCGGCGATGGAGCCGCCAAGGCCGGCCCCGAGAACGACGATCCTGGTCATGTGCTCACCTTCCCTTGACGTCTTATCATGCGGCTTTCGAGGTCGCGCCTTGCGACGGCTCAATGCGGCCGGGCTCCCTTTCGTCACGTCTGCCCTCCGGAAGCCTTGACTTTATATGCGCATTCCTGCATATACGCAATCTCTAATTTATCCACGGCCTCTGGAGGAAAGCGCAATGTTCGGCATGACCAAGATTCACAATCTGACGCCGCAGGAGGTGCGCGACGCCCTCGCCTTGGGCGCCATCCAGTTGATCGATGTCCGCGAACCCGGCGAATTCGCCGCCCAGCGCATTGAGGGCGCCCTCAACATCCCGCTCTCAGGCCTCAATCCCGGCGCCCTGCCGCAAGCGGATGACAAGACCGTCGTCTTCAGCTGCGGGTCGGGAAAACGCTCGGCCATGGCGGTAGAGCGCTGCCAGAAGGCCGGTCATGCGATCGACTCCCACTTGGCCGGTGGAATCCTTGCCTGGAAGACGGCGGGACTGCCGATACTCACTTCCAGCGCTTGCCGCTGACGTGGTGCGAGAGGTGGCTGGGCGATACGCAGTCTTGGCCAGACTCGGCTTGGTCGCTGCGCTTGGTCTTCTGGCGAGTTGTGGCGCACGGCAGCATGACGTGACACCAGAGGCGGCGGCTCCAGCGACGGAGCGCCTGACGATCCGCCTCCAGACCGTGGCCGATATGAAGCCGGTTCCGGCCAGCCTGACCACCCGCGACATGGCCGAGGCGCGGGCGCGGATCGGCGGCGTGCTCAGTCGCCTCAACATCCAGGCCGGCGACCGGGTCCGGCGCGGCCAGGTGATCGGGTTCGTTCAGGACAACCGGATTGGGCTTCAAACCGGCGTCTATGACGCCCAGGTGTCCGCCGCCGAGGGGGAAGCCGCCGCCGCCGAGGCGAACCTGACCCGCACCCGCGACCTGTTCTCGCAAGGGGCTT
>JAKBBV010000088.1 GCA_021808285.1 Pseudomonadota bacterium
GATCCGGAACATCCGAAAAGCACCGCGACAGCCATAACATCGACGCCTCCTGCATGAGCCGCCGACCTAAAGAATCCCGTTCGCCCCTTCGCGCTACATACTCTTTTTCAAATGCGATTCCCGTGGCAGGCTCAGAGAGATGAGTTTCAGGCGATCAGATCTGGGGTGACCATGGCCGCGAGCCGGGTGATCTGGTCCTTGATCAGGAGCTTGCGCTTCTTAAGCCGCGCCAGTTGAAGCTGGTCCGGGTTGGCCGTGTCCTGCAGGGCGAGGACCGCCGCGGCGAGGTCGGCGTGGAGCTCCCGAAGCCGGGTCAGGCGCTGGCGCAGTTCGAGCCCCTCCGCATGGCCTGCCCCAGGATCGGCCTCGTCCATCCTTCGCCGCCCCTTCGTCTGTCGCGCGAGGAGCTTAGCCCCGCCGCCCCGACCTTAACAATGAGCTGCGAACGCGGCGAGGCGCCCGGGGTCGATCTCGGTCCCGGAATAGAGGCGCGCGGCCTCTCTCAGGGTCTCGATGACGTCGGCGGCCTCGTCCCCCGGTCGCTTCACGGCGCCGGCGCCTGGCGTGGAGCCCTCCAGGGTTTCGATCAGGGTCCGCTCGGCCTCCATCTCCGCGGCGAGCAGGGCCTGGTAGAGGGACGGCCGTCGCGTCGCGACGCGCGCCGCCGCGCTCTCGCCCCTGCCGAGCGCGCGTCTGGCGGACCTCAGGGGCGCGAGCACCTCGGCCTCGAATGCGCGCGCGGCGGCGGCGGCGGTCCTCAGGTCGGAGGGGGCTGGCGGACGGCCGGAGACCTGTCGCCAGAGCCGCCAGAGAAGGAAGCTGACGCACTGGCCATCCTCGTCCTGCAAGGCCAGAGCCGCCGGCTTGACCCCATCTCGCGCATAGGTTGCCACGACGAAGCTCCAGGGTTCGTCGGGGGTCTCCACCTAGTCGACCTCGCCCTCGGCGGGATTCAGCGCCTCGCCCCAACGCCGGACGGCGCCCCAGTCCAGGCCCAGGAGGTCGAGGGCCCGTCCCACGGACTGATCGACGACATCGGCCAGGCTCTGGGGCCGCGCATAGAAGGCGGGAACCGGCGGCGCGATCGTCGCGCCCATCTCGGCGAGCGCCGTGAGCGTTCGGAGGTGGCCAAGGTGCAGCGGCGTCTCGCGCACCATCAGGACCAGGGGCCGTCGCTCCTTCAGGGTGACGTCGGCGGCGCGAGTGAGGAGCGAGGAGGTCACGCCGGTGGCGATTTCGCTCATGGTCCGGATCGAGCAGGGGGCCACGATCATCCCCAATGTGCGGAATGAGCCCGAAGCGATGGCGGCGCCGACCTGGCCCGGCGGGTAACGGTGGTCCGCCTTATCGGCAAGGTCCTTGGGCGTGAGGCCGGTCTCCTGAGTCAGGGTGAGGCTGGACGCGCGCGAGGCGACCAGGTGGGTCTCCACTCCCAGTTCACGGCAGGCGTCGAGGACCCGCACGCCCAGGAGAACGCCGGAGGCGCCGCTTATGCCCACCACAAGGCGTCGGGGCGCTTCAGCGCTCATCATCTGGCCTCACCGCCGCCTTCGGAACCCGCGCAAGCATATGTGATCTGACAGCGCATGGGAGCCGTGTTTTCCTGCCTCTGTCGCAGATCCGCGACGTCGCAATCCTCAGACGGGAGGTATTGTCCATGGCGATCGAAGCCCGACTTCGCGAGCTGGGCGTCAGGCATCAGAATCTGGAGCGTGAAATCCATACCGAGGTCTGTCGGCCAATCGCCGATGCCGTCCGCCTCCGACATCTCAAGCGACAGAAACTGCGCCTTAAGGACGAGATCGAGTACCTCAAGACCCATACGGGCTAGACCGCGCCGGGAACCTGGCCGCCGGGGACTCGACCCGGCTCAGGCTTCGCCTTCCGACATCAGGGTCGGCCCCTCGGGCTCCACGGTCTTGCGACGGGCGTCGTCCTTGCGCTTCTTTTCGGCCGCGACGCGGACAATGGCGTCCAGCTCAAGCTGGCCGACCAGGCCGAGAGACACCGGGTCCACCGGCTTGATATTGACCGAGTTCCAATGCGTGCGATTGCGCACCTGATCGATTGTCGCCTTGGTGGTGCCGAGCGCCTTGGAGATCTGGGCGTCGCTCACTTCGGGATGGTTGCGGACGAACCAGGCGATGGCGTCCGGTCGGTCCTGGCGCCGTGACACCGGCGTGTAGCGCGGCCCCTTCTTGGCCGGTTTCACATCGGGCGCGTGCCGGCTCTTTTGAGCGGTCATGCGATAGGCGGGATTGGCCTGGGCGGCGTCCAGGTCCTCGCGCGTCAGCTGGCCATTGGCGATGGGGTCGGCCCCGCGGATGTCGCGCGCCACCTCGCCGTCGGCGATGCCCTTCACCTCTAGCGGGTGCAGGCCGCAGAAATCGGCGATCTGCTCGAAGGTCAGGGAGGTATTGTCCACGAGCCAGACGGCGGTCGCCTTGGGATAGAGGATCTCGGTCACGACGGTCTCCAGAAACAGCGGCGCCCGGCCTTGCGGCCGGGCGGTGATAAGACGGGGAAATATAACGGCATGAGGCGGGGATGACAAACCAACCTTCGCGGGTCCGTCTTCGCAGGCTCCGCCTCAAAGGCGCAGACGACCCTCCAGAACGGTCGCGGCGCGTCCGCGCAGCAGAACCCGCTCGCCCTCGGCCTCGCATTCCAGATCGCCGCCGCGCCCGGGATAGGCCTGGTGGAATCGCAGGGTCCGGCGTCCCAGCTTGTCGGCGAACAGCGGGGCCAGGATGCAGTGAAGCGAGCCGGTGGTCGGGTCTTCCGGGATGCCCGCCCCGGGGGCGAAGAAGCGGCTCACCACGTCATAGTCCTCGCCCGCGTCGGCCGGCGCGACGATGGCCGCCATGCCCGCCCCGGCCTTGAAGTCGGGGAAGAAGAACTCCCGCACCGCCCCCAGATCCGGGGCGGCGGCGCGCACCTCTGACTCTGTAGCCACGATGGCCACCAGGTACTGGCCCGCCCAGAGCTCCAGGGGGCGCACACCCAGGGCCTCGCCCACCTCGGCGTGACCGCTGACCCGGGTCGGCGGATCGGCGGGGAAGGCCATCTCATAGCCCTCGCCGCGGCGACGGACGACGAGCTCCCCAGACTGGGTCTGGAACACGATCTCGGAGAGATCCAGGGCCAGCTCCGCGAACAGGGTATGGGCCGCCGCCAGGGTTGCGTGCCCACACAGGCGAACCTCCGTGGCTGGGGTGAACCAGCGCAGATCAAAGCGCGATGGGTCCGCCGTGCGACGAAGAAAGGCGGTCTCAGCCTGACGGTTCTCCTCCGCCAGCGCCTGCATCCAGGAGGTCTGCGGCCAGGCGTCGACCGGCTCCAGCACGCAGGCGCCGTTGCCGAGAAAGGGGCCATTGGCGAAGGCGTCGATCAACCACTGACGCATCGGGCTTCGACCTCCGGTTCAGACCAGCTTCAGGCCGTGGGCGATGAACCAGGCTACGGCGAAGGCCGCCGCGGCGGCGGCGGCGATTCGCCAGAGCGGGGCCATGGCCGGCGCCTCCACCCCCGGCGCCAGACGCGCCCGACCGGTGATCATGGGACCCAGCAGGTTGCGCCGCCTCGCCGCATAGATGGCGATGGCCGCCAGATGGACAGCGATCAGGACCAGCAGAAGGTCGAACATGAGATGATGCCAGTGGGTGATCGCCCGGCCGGTGTCGAAGCTGACGAACTTGTCCAGCGGCCCGGCCTCGATGGCGTCCTCGTCCACGGAGAAGAGGCCCAGACCCACCTGCAGGCCCAGCAGCGACAGGAGCGCCACGACGCTCCAGCCGCCAAGCGGATTGTGTCCAGCCTGGTGCGCGCCCTTGCCGCGCAGATAGTTCGCCACGGTGCGCGGACCCGCCAGGAAGTTGGCGAACCTGGCCGGTTGTGAGCCGACAAAGCCCCAGATCAGGCGAAAGACCAGCAATCCCAGGATCGTGTAGCCGGACATCCGGTGCCAATCGAGGTGATCGCTCTTGGCCGACCACCAGGAGAAGGCGACCAGCGCGGCAAGGGACCAGTGGATCGCGCGCACCGGGACGTCCCAGACCTTGACCGGGACGCTCGTGAGGCTGGCCTCAGCCGGGGACCCCAAGGGATCGGACGGCTCTGCGCTCAAGGCTCAGTCCTCGTCTTTGGTCCGGTACTTCTCGTGGCAGGCCTTGCAGGCCCCGCCGACCTCCTTGAGGGCCGGGACGAAAGTCGAGGGCTGGCCGGTCTGGGCCGCCGCGTCGAACTTGGCTGCGGCGAGCTGGAAGTCCTTCGCCTTTGCGGCGAAGCCAGCCTTATCCGTCCAAACGACCGGCAGGGCCTTCATCTTCACCCCGCTGGAGGGGCCGCTGCCATCGGGGAACCAGGTCGGCAGAGCCTTGGCGTCCTTGTCGATGGTCGCCGCCGCGAGCTTGATCGTCCCGACGTCGGGCGCCCCGGACTTGAGCTGATCGACGATGGTCTTCATCGACTTGCCCAGCTCCTTCATGTGCGTCTGCCGATCCTTGGCCGCCTCCGCGCCCGTCAGCGCCGCTGCTGCGGCCGCCCCGGCCATCACCGCCGCCGCCAGGGCCAGGCCCACGCGCCGCACTGCCTGGCTCTTCATCGCTTCGCCCATGCCTGACCCTTTTCGCCTGTCGTTTGCAGCGGGAGGCGGCGCCGCCGCGATCCCTTCCAAGCCCACCGAAGGGGACCTTATCCTCGCCCACTCCCCCGCTGCAACGCCGCGTCGCGCGAGTTCCGCTCAAACTTGTCGTCTTCCCTGAAAATGCGGCCGTCGCCGACCCGGGCGATTGTCACGACGCCCAAGGTCGGTCCACCCTGCCCGCCGAACTGCCCGGTTCGGGCGTTCAAACGGGAGCAAATCCGCGTGAGCAATCCCCCGCGCAAGCTGGCCTTCGTCCTCGCACCCTCCGAACAGGGCTGTCTGATTGTCAACCGTCTGGATGTCTGTCGCGATCCGGCCATGGTGTTTGGCGTCGGCCACTGGATCCTTGAGACCGGCGCCCACGAGCCGGGCGAGGTGGACATGGCCCTCCAGGTGCTTGAGCTGCGTCGCCAGTATTTTGGCGACGGCGTGGTGGGCGTCGACTGCGGGGCCAATATTGGCGTTCACACCATACCCTGGGCGCGGCGCATGACCGGCTGGGGCCGGGTGATCGCCATCGAGGCGCAGGAGCTGATCTATTACGCTCTGGCCGGAAACATCGTTCTCAACAACTGCTTCAACGCCCGCGCGATCCATGCGGCCGTGTCCGACCAGACCGGTGAAATGCGCATTCCGGCGCTCGATCCCCGGGTGGAGGCCAGCTTCGGCAGCCTTGAGCTCAAACCCCTCGCCGCGCCCCAGTTCATCGGCCAGCAGGTAGACTATGAGGGCGAGCGCACGGCCCTGGTGCGGCGGATGCGGATCGACGAGATGGGCCTTGAACGCCTCGATTTCCTCAAGATCGATGTGGAGGGGATGGAGCTGGAGGCCCTGGCGGGCGCGCGGGAGACGATCCTCGCCCATCGCCCGGTCATCCTGGCCGAGTTTTTCAAGATCGGAACAGGGCCGCTGGGCGCCGCCCTGCGCGACCTCGGCTATGAGGTCTTCCCCTCCGGCATCAATCTCCTGGCTATTCATCCCTCCGACCCGATCATGGCCCATGCCCCGAAGGCGGAGGGCTGATCGCGCCGATGAGCCAACTGGCGTCCCGTGCAGGACTCGAACCTGCGACCCCCGGTTTAGGAAACCGATGCTCTATCCTGCTGAGCTAACGGGACGGCGTGCGGCCTTTTAGGCGCCTGCAGGGCGTCAGACAACGGCGATCCCCTTTCGCGCCGCCTTCGCCCTCTCGACGCCGGCCAAGA
>JAKBBV010000089.1 GCA_021808285.1 Pseudomonadota bacterium
TGGACCGCGCGGCGTGACCCCGAGCGGCAAATGACCTATCGGAGCGACGCATGAGCCAGGCCACACGCGAACCCGTCCTGATCGTCGACTTCGGCAGCCAGGTGACCCAGCTGATCGCCCGGCGCCTGCGCGAGAGCGGGGTCTTTTGCGAGATCCATCCTTTCGACAAGGTGGACGGGATGCTGGACGCCTTCGCCCCGGCGGCGGTGATCCTGTCGGGCGGGCCGGCCACGGCGGGCGTGGCGGACAGCCCCGCGGCGCCCCAGCGCCTGTTCGAGCTGGGCGTGCCGGTCCTGGGCATCTGCTATGGCGAGATGACGCTGTGCGCCCAGCTGGGCGGGGCGGTGGAGAGCGGCCATGCGCGCGAGTTCGGGCGCGCCGACATCCGCATCGTCAGGGACTCCCCCCTGCTGGCCGGGCTGGGCGCGGTGGGCGAGGCCGAGCCGGTGTGGATGAGCCACGGCGACAAGATCACCGCCATTCCGCCGGGTTTCGCGCCCATCGCGGTCTCCGAGGGCTCGCCCTATGCGGCCATCGCCGACGAGGACCGGCGCCTCTATGGCGTGCAGTTCCACCCCGAGGTGCACCACACCCCGCGCGGCGCGACCCTGCTCAAGAACTTCACCCACAGGATCGCCGGGCTTTCCGGATCCTGGACCATGAAGGCGTTTCGCGAGGAGGCGGTGGCGCGCATCCGCGCCCAGGTGGGCGAGGGGAGGGTGATCTGCGGCCTCTCCGGCGGGGTGGATTCGTCGGTGGCGGCGGTGCTGATCCACGAGGCCATCGGCGATCAGCTCACCTGCGTCTTCGTCGACACCGGCCTTCTGCGCAAGGACGAGGCGCGCGAGGTGGTGGGCCTGTTCCGCGACCACTACAACATCCCCCTGGTGCACGTGGACGCTGGGGCGCGGTTCCTTAGCGCATTGGCGGGCGTGACCGAGCCGGAGGCCAAGCGCAAGGCCATCGGCGCGGCCTTCATCGAGGTGTTCGACCGCGAGGCGGCCAAGGTGGAGGGGGCGGCCTTCCTCGCCCAGGGCACGCTCTATCCCGACGTCATCGAGAGCGTCTCGGCCAGCGGGGGCCCCAGCGTGGTCATCAAGAGCCACCACAATGTGGGCGGCCTGCCCGAGCGGATGAAGCTCAAGCTCGTCGAGCCCCTGCGCGAGCTCTTCAAGGACGAGGTGCGCGCCCTGGGCGTGGAGCTGGGCCTGCCCCCGGCCTTTGTGGGCCGCCATCCCTTTCCCGGACCGGGCCTGGCCATCCGCATCCCCGGCGAGGTCACGGCCGAGAAGGTCGCCGTGCTGCAGGAGGCGGACGCCATCTATCTGGACGAGATCCGCCAGGCGGGCCTCTATGACCAGATCTGGCAGGCCTTCGCCGTGCTCCTGCCGGTCAGGACGGTGGGGGTGATGGGCGATGCGCGCACCTATGAGAATGTCCTGGCCCTGCGCGCGGTGACCTCCACCGACGGCATGACCGCGGACGTGTTCGAGTTTCCCTGGAGCGTGCTGACCCGCGCGGCCACCCGCATCGTCAACGAGGTGCGCGGCGTGAACCGGGTCGTCTACGACGTCACGAGCAAGCCGCCGGGGACCATCGAGTGGGAGTGACCGGATACCGTCGGCGTAGGTTTGGCGGGGTTTTCCCCGCCCAACTGCTCGCCTCCTCCGGTCTTCGTCCGGTCTTTCCGCTCAATTACACAGCCTCCGATGAACTACATGGCGCCGGGCGCTATCGAGCAACTGAACCATGGCATCACCTCTCTCAAGCCGGCCCGACCGAAGACCTCTCGATGGCGGTGGTATCAAAATCAAGCCGTCCCTGGGTGTCAGTGCGGAAATGGCCGCACCGGCGGCGGCAACCGATCCTGCGGGGGATGGCCGACGCCTGGAGGTAGAACTTCCTAGACGAGTGTCAAAGAATTATTATATGATGATGCAACAAATGGCCAGGAGGCGACCGCCGTGCGTCACGAAGAACAGGTGCGTGTGATCCGGACCCTCATGGACCACCTTGATCGGGGAACAAACGTCGACGCGGGGGTGATCGGCAAGGTCGACGCCAGGGACTATACCTGCCCTGAGCGCGCGGCCCTCGAATGGATCGCCTTCTTCAAGGAGCATCCCCAGGTCATCGGCATGTCGGGCGACCTGCCGACACCGGGATCCTTCATCACCGCAAACGATTTCGGCGTCCCCCTGTTGGCGACGCGCGCCGCCGATGGGCGGTTTCGCGCATTCGCCAACGTGTGCCGCCACCGGGGGACTGTTCTTGAGAATGCCCCGCGAGGAGAGCGGACCCGGTTCGTTTGTCCGTTCCACGCCTGGACGTTCGACAATCTGGGGGCGCTGATCGGCGTGCCGAAGGCCGATCATTTCGGCGAGGTCGACAAGGCGTGCCTCGGCCTGATCGAACTGCCGGCCGAAGAGCGCCACGGCCTCTTGTGGGTACACCCCAAGGCCGATGGGAAGCTGGATGTGCCGGGCCTGTTGGCCGGTCTGGATCATGAATTCGAGACCTGGGATTTCGCAAGCCTCGTTCACGTCGGGGACGACACCTATGAAACGGCAATGAACTGGAAGCTCGCCATAGACACCTTTGGCGAGACCTATCACTTCGAGAAGCTGCACCGGGACACGCTCGCCCAGGTCTTCTACGGCAATGTGCAAGCCTACGACATCTACGGGCGCAATCACCGGATGGCGCTCTGTGTGCGGTCCATCGACCAGATGCGATCCATGCCGGAAAGCGAGTGGAACGTGACGATGGGCGCCTTCCCCGTGTATTACCTGTTCCCCAATATCCAGATAAACATAGGCCTCAACGCCGTGATGCTTGTTCGGGTCTATCCGGAAAATGACGATCCCGACCGCAGCCTTTCGCGCGTGTCGTTCTACGCTCGGCCAGAAGCGTTGGCGATCGACCCGGCCGGTACGCGCGGCGTGCCGCAGCGCTTCGCCGAAATCATTCGCGACGAAGACTATGTCGCCGCGGCGGCGTCTCATCGGGGAGCGCGGTCCGGCCTTGTCGACCACTTCCTGTTCGGCCGCAACGAACCCGCGCTGCATCACTATCACGCGACCTATCGGCAGGCCCTGGGATTGCCGCCGCTAGAGACGGTCAAGGCATGAGGCAAGCGGGAGACCGAGACCGAGACGGAGAAGGTTCCCGGCGGGAACAGGGCAAGGGCGCGCGGCGGGACGCTATTCTTTCGGCGGCCCGGTCACTGATCCGGGAGCAAGGACCCCAGGTCTCGGTCGAGCGGATCGCCCAGCGCGCCGGAATTTCGACGGCGACGGTCTACAATCTGATCGGCCCCCGAGAGCAGCTCCTGGGCCTTCTTCTGAGCGACCAGTTCGAACAGCTTCGCGACACCGTCACCGCGATGAACCTTGTCGATCCATTCCGCGTGGGCGAGGCCGTCGTGACAATCTCGGCCGACATGTTCGTCTCCGACTCCAGTCTCTGGCTTAATGTCATTCCCGAGGTGCGGGGCGCTTTCGGCGCGCGCGTCCGGCCGTTTGTCTCCTTCCAGCCAATCAACCTCCAGCGGGAGGCCATGCTCACCGCCAAGCACCTGGGCATGCTGAGCCGAGAGGCCGACCCGGAGATGACCGCGATGCAAATCTACGCGGCCTACAATGGCGCGCTGTTCCTCTGGGCTGGCGGCCTGCTCACCGATGATGCGTTCCGCAGCCACGCCAGGGCCGGCTATTGGGCGGTCCTCGCGGCCTTGGCGTCTGGCGAACATCGACGCCGGGCCCTGCGCGAACTCAATGACCTGCACGGCGCCCGGACGCGAAGGCTGCTGGCGGGAATCAATCTCGAAGCATCCGCGATCTGACGCGGTGTGCGGGCGCGGAGCATTGACGGCGGTAGGTTGTTGTTTTCCCGATCGGCAAAGCCCTGACGGCGGTACCCGACCCCTACGGCCTGCGCAGCGCCATCATTGGCTTGTCGGAGCCGCCGTGCTGATCACGGCCGGGTTCGGGTTTTACGCAGACATCGAGACGCCCAGGGTGGCTCAGGCGACCCGGCGCATGACCGACCTTGACCGGGCGTGTGAACCCCCGGACTCTCGTTACGGCTGGATGAGAAACGGGGGTCACGTCAGCCGCCTGATGGTTTGGCGCGGTTCGTGGCGCTCGCGCGGGCAGGCGCCGCTATATAGAGCCGACCGATCACAAGCGACCGGTTACTCGGAGTGGAAGGGGGTGCGTAATCGTATGATAGAATTGACTTAATTGGGCATTTGACGGTATTTTCCTCTCGACGTTTCCAGTCGATCGATAATGCGGCAGGTGGATAGAAGTCGGCATTTGACGATCAATTTCGATAGACGGCGATAGGAAAATTTTCCAACGCTCGAAATTTCCCAATGAAATCAACAGCCCGACTTTTTGACGGTATGGCTGACGGGAAAGCGAGGCGGCTAGACAGGTTTTCCAAATAAAAACAGACCCTTATCGGTCTGTTGAACAATTGAGTGGGAGTGAGGGGTTCCGAAGGGATCAGGGTGAGGCGCCGGCCTGGGGCGGGTGGTCCTGGCCGCGCCGGTAGAGGCGCCGTCTGGGCAACATGCTGCCCATGGGTTTCCAGGAGCTGGTCCAGTCACGATGGCCCCGATAGAGGGTGGTCACGCCGTTCTCGGTGACTTCCCGATCCGGCTTCCAGCGGGAGCGGTCGACCTCGATGCCGAGATCGGCGCAGATCGCCGCGACGACCTCGTCCAGGGGGCGATAGACGAAGGCGTCATAGCGCTCGCCTTCCCATAGCCTCTCATAGAGATCGTCCAGCAGTCTGGGAGCGCGATAATAGTCGTCGATTTCGTGGTTGATCACCTCGACGACCGCGTCTCTGACCTGGTTGCGGAAGGCGGAGGGGTGGTCCCAGGGAAGGGGGCGGCTGTTGCGATAGGTCAGCTCCACGCCTTCAGGGGCGAAGTCGTCGAGATCGACCTGATCGTCGAAGCTATGGCCGAAGGCGGAATCGCGGACGCCTGGCGAGGCGGGCGGGTTGGATCCCCCGGCGGGAACGGAGGCGGGCCGAGACGCAGACGCAGCCGCAGGCCCAGACGCGGCGTCGGTCCCCGCGCGCAGGGCGGCGAGATGGTTATCCACCTTGATTTCGAGCCCCAGGGTCAGGCGCACGGCGCGGGACAGGCGGGCGAAGGCGTCGGCCGGATCGCGGGCGGCCATGAGGACGGGCGGGGGTGGCGACGCGGACCCGGCCGCGTCCTGCGCGCTCTCGCCCGGCGAGAGAACCTGGCGGGCCAGGGCCTGGGTCATCTCCATCCCGATCTCAGCCAGACGCCGCAACATGCAACGTATCTCCTCCGCGTGAACGAGACGCGGATCGACGGCGCCGGGATCCTCTACGGAGGGGATGGGGGAGGCGTCAGGCATGGCGACGTGGGCGGACATTGCGTGAAGTATTGCAAAATGTAATGTTCCGGTCAAGGGGGCGTTCGCACGCCAGGGGGCGGCGACGCCTGCCGATGGCCCCCAAGAGTTTCGGGGACGCTATATTTAATTCGACCCGCGCGGTGCAGCGGCAGAGATGCTGCGCGAATTAAATATAGCGTCCCCGAAACCAACGGTTGCAGCTATCCCAGCGAGGAGGTTGTCGAGCGATTGGTGAACCAGCTGGATCTGCAATTTCGCAACGGGGCCGTCTGGAAAAGCGGTGACATGGCGTAAATGACGTGGGCCTATTCTCCCTCGAGAAGCGAGGTTGAATACGGTGCCTCGTGCCTGCGAACGGGACGGCGGTCGTCGGCGACCTGACCGCCGCGCCGACCGCTTTTCTTTTCCGCCTCCATCCTCTTCCCCCCCCACCCC
>JAKBBV010000039.1 GCA_021808285.1 Pseudomonadota bacterium
CGCCATCGGGCCGCGATCTGCGCCACGGTCATTCACTATCGGGGGCGCCGCGCTATTCGCGAGGCGGGCAAGGCCTTGGGCCTCTCGGAAGACATTACCGCTGCTCTGGCGCGGACGGTCTGGTCCCGGTGGGGCGAAAACGATCCTACCGCCCATATCCGGGAAGCTGGCCTGGACCCCGACAATCCCGACATAGCCCGGGCTGTGGCCCTGGCCGCGGAGCTGATCGGGTTCCCCCGGCATCTGTCTCAGCATGTGGGCGGCTTCGTCCTCACCCGATGGCGTCTGGATGAAACGGTTCCCATCGGCAACGCGGCCATGAGGGATCGCACCTTTATCGAGTGGGACAAGGATGACATCGACGCCCTGGGCCTGATGAAGGTCGACGTTCTAGCCCTCGGCATGTTGAGCGCTATCGCCAAATCCCTGAGGATGCTCGGCGTTCAGGACATGGCCGATATCCCAAGTGAAGACCCTGGGGTCTACGACATGCTGTCGGCGGCGGACTCGGTGGGCGTCTTTCAGGTCGAGAGCAGGGCGCAGATGTCCATGCTGCCGCGTCTGAAGCCGCAAAAATTCTATGACCTGGTTATCGAGGTCGCCATCGTCCGGCCGGGACCCATTCAGGGCGACATGGTGCACCCCTATCTTCGTCGGCGCAGTGGCCAGGAGCGGGTCAGCTTCCCCGCCCCAGCTGCCGAACATGGCCCGCCGGATGAATTAAAGGCCATTCTGGGAAAGACCCTCGGGGTGCCGCTGTTTCAGGAGCAGGCCATGCGGCTGGCCATGGAGGCCGCGCTGTTCACCCCTGAGGAGGCGAACGGACTTCGCCGCGCCATGGCGACCTTCAAGAACGACGGCGACCTCAGCCTCTATCGCGACAAGTTCATCGGCGGGATGACCCGTCGCGGATATGATCTCGATTTCGCCAATCGCTGCTTTCGTCAGATCGAGGGGTTCGGCTCCTACGGATTCCCGGAGAGCCATGCGGTGAGTTTCGCCAAGCTTGTTTATGTCTCCGCCTGGATCAAGCGGCGCCGGCCGGATGTCTTCTGCGTCGCCATGCTGAACAGCCAGCCTCTGGGGTTCTATCAGCCGGCCCAGCTCATACGCGACGCCCGCGCCCATGGCGTGGAGATCAGGCCTGTGGACGTCATGAAGAGCGATTGGGACTGCAAGCTGGAGACGCCCCTAAATCCGGGCGCCGGCCAGGCGGTGCGCCTGGGTTTCCGCCAGATCAAAGGTCTCGTCTCGGCAGAAGCCCAGAAGTTGATCACGGCGCGAGAGGCGGGGGCGACGGATCTGGCTGATCTGGCTAGGCGATCGGGCGTCTCGCGCATGTTCTGGGAGAGCCTTGCCGAGGCCGACGCCTTGGGTTCGCACGCCCTGTCCCGCCGTCAGGCCCTGTGGGCGGTCAAGGTGCTGGAGGCAGAGAGGCCGCCCCTGTTGGATCTCATGGGCGCACCGCCTGAGGGGGCGCCGTCGCTCCGGCCCATGAAACTCCCCGCCGAGGTGGCGGAGGACTATCGGACCCTGGGTCTTTCCCTGAAAGGACACCCCTGCGCCTTCTTCCGCAGGGAGCTTGAACTGATGGGCGTTGTGACAAGCCTGGACCTAGAGCGCCTCGCCGATGGCGCCCATGTGGCGGCTTGCGGCTTGGTGCTCATTCGCCAGCGTCCCGGAACCGCCAATGGAGTCGTTTTTCTCACGCTTGAGGACGAAACGGGGGCGACCAACAGCGTCGTCTGGCCGGGTGTCTTCGCGGCGCACAGACGCACCGTCATGTCCTCGCGCCTTCTGGTGGTTCGCGGACGTCTGCAGAAGGCGTCGGGCGTCACGCACATTGTTGCCGAGGCCTTTGTCGATCTCACCTCGCGTCTGAGCGAACTCTGGGGTTCACGGCGCCAGGAAGGGTTCTCGCCGAAGACCCCGCGTCTGCAGCACAGCCGGGATTTTCACTAACCCTCCCGCCCTCATCCCGCCCCGGGAAAACGCTTGCCCTCCTGAGCCAGAGTCTCGAGAAGAGCCGCCGGCTTGTAGGCCTCGCCCATGGTCGCCTCGAAGCGCCTCATGCCGGCCAGAACCTTGTCGAGGCCCACCTGCCCACCCCAGAACATCGGCCCGCCGCGATAGACAGGCCAGCCATAACCGTTTTGCCAGACCACATCGATGTCCGAGGCGCGGATGGCCTTGCCTTCCTCCAGAATTTTCGCCCCCTCATTAACCATTGGAAAGAGGCAGCGCTCCAGAATCTCTTCGTCCGATATCTCTCGCGGATTGGCGCCCGACCGGGCGATGAAATCGTGAATGATCTTCTCGGTGACCGGCGAGGGGCTGGCGTTCCGGTTTTCGTCATAGTCGTAATAGCCGGCGCCCGTTTTCTGGCCGCGCCGATCCATTTCGCAAAGCACGTCGCGAATGGATTCGCCCTTGGACCTTTCCTTCACCCAACCGATGTCGAGGCCGGCCAGGTCGCTCATAGCAAAGGGACCCATTGGGAAGCCGAAGTCATATAAGACCCGGTCAATGTCCCAGGGCATGGCCCCCTCCATGACCAGCTTTTGCGCCTCACGCTGCCGCGCCCCGAGGATTCGGTTGCCGACGAAACCAGGGCAGACACCGACGAGGACGGCGATCTTGCCGATCCTGCGCGCCAGTTTCATCGCGGTTGCGATGACCTCCTTGGATGTGTGATCAGCCCGAACCACCTCCAGCAACTTCATCACGTTTGCCGGAGAGAAAAAATGCAGCCCGATGACCGCTTCAGGCCGCTTTGTCACCGAGGCGATCTCGTCGATGTTGAGTCCCGAGGTGTTGGTGGCAAGGATAGCGCCGGGTTTGCAGATCGCGTCAAGTCTGGCGAAAATATCCTTCTTGATATCCATTCGCTCGAACACCGCCTCGATCACTAGGTCCGCTCCGGCCAGGTCGTCCAGCGACAGGGAGCCGCGGATCAGCGCCATTCGCTCTTCCACCTGAGCGCTGGTGATGCCGCCTCGTGAAGCCGTGCGCTCGTAGTTTTTGCGGACGACAGCGAGCCCTCGCTCCAGAGCCTCGGCCTTGACCTCGACCAGGGTCACCGCGATTCCGGCATTGGCGAAGTTCATCGCGATGCCGCCGCCCATGGTCCCAGCGCCGATGATGCCTACGCTGGTGACTGGGATGACTGGGGTGTCATCTGGCACGTCGGGGATCTTTGCCGCCGTCCGTTCGGCGAAGAAACCGTAGCGTTGGGCGGCGCTTTGCGGGCCGGTTAGCACTTCTGCAAAAAGACGCCTCTCGGTTTTGAGGCCGTCGTCGAAGGGCTCGTTCACGGCCGCTTCGATGCAGCGGATATTATACTCCGGCGCCAGAAATCCTCGAAAGCGCCGAGCATTGGCCTTCCGGAATGCCGCGAATATCTCCGGTTGGTCCCGTGCGGCGGAAATCTTGTCTTCCAGGTCGCGCACCCGCTTGAGGGGGCGGTTCTCGGCGATCACCTTGCGCGCAAAGGCGAGTGCGCCGTCGCGCAGGCGGCCCTCTTCGACAAGCTCATCGACGAGGCCCATGGCGAGGCAGTCCTTTGCCGGGACGTGCTGGCCTGAGGTCACCATCTCCAATGCCTTCTGAACTCCGACGATTCGGGGGAGCCGTTGCGTACCGCCGGCGCCGGGAAGCAGGCCGAGATTGACTTCCGGCAGACCGCATCGGGCCGACGGAACGGCCACGCGGTAGTGGCAGGTGAGGGCGACCTCCAGACCTCCTCCGAGCGCCGTGCCATGGATCGCGGCGACCACCGGCTTGGCGGCGCCCTCTATCGCGTTCTGAACCTCGAACAGACTGGCGCCCTTCTGCGGCCCGCCGAACTCGGTGATGTCGGCCCCCGCGATGAAGGTGCGGCCCTCGCAGATGAGCACCACCGCCTTGACCCCGGCATCCGCTAGCGCGGCCTTCATGCCCTCGGCCAGGCCATCCCGAACACCCGCTGACAGGGCGTTCACCGGGGGCGAATTGAGAGTGATCACCCCCACCTCACCGTCCCGCGTGTAGTCGGTGACATCGTTGATCGCGGTCATGTGCGTTCCCTGGCCTATGCGCGCGCCTTGAGCGACCAGCTATCACCGGCCGTTGGGCGCTGTTCGTCGAAGGTCGTAGATCGGCCCGACGCGCGGATCAATCGCGACGCAAGGTCAGACCCTTCGATCAGGCGTCCAGAAGGTCGTAGGCCGGCAGGGTCAGGAACTCCTCGAACTCCGCACCCAGGCTCATCTTCATAAATAGCGCCTCGGCCTCGGCGAACCGCCCGGTTTCAAAAGCGTCGGGGGCCGCCGCGCGCAGGACGGACATTTCCTCCTCAACGAGGCGCGTGAGGAGGGCCGGCGTCACGACTTGTCCATCGGACAGCCTGGCTTCGTGCCGCAGCCATTGCCAGATCTGCGCGCGGCTGATCTCGGCCGTCGCGGCGTCCTCCATGAGGTTGTAGAGGGGAACGGCGCCGCGGCCTCTCAACCAGGCCTCGATGTACTGGATGCCCACCCGAATATTGTCGCGCAGACCCGCTTCGGTGCGGATGCCCTCATGAACCGTTAACATCGCCTCGCGGCCGATCTCCAGATCATCGCGCAATCTGTCGAGCTGGTTGGCGCCGGGCATGATGCGGTCGAATACCTCCATAGCCACCGGAACCAGGTCGGGATGCGCGACCCAGGTCCCATCGTGGCCGTCCCGAGCCTCGCGCTCCTTGTCGGCGCGCACCTTGGCGAAGGCCGCCTCATTGGCCGCGGCGTCGCCCTTGACCGGGATCTGCGCCGCCATCCCGCCCATGGCCATGGCTCCGCGACGATGACAGGTTTTGATGAGAGCCAGGGAATAGGCGCCGAGAAACGCCTTGCCCATAACCATGGCTGAACGGTCAGGCGTCAGGGCCTCGGGGTGAGCCTTCATTCTCTTGATGTAGGAAAAGATATAGTCCCAACGGCCGCAGTTCAGGCCCGCCATGTGGTTGCGCAGCTCGAACAGGATCTCGTCCATTTCGAAAGCGGCGGGCAGGGTCTCGATCAGGACAGTCGCCTTGATAACCCCCTGCGGAAGTCCGAGTCGCGACTCGGCGTAAACAAACACATCGTTCCAGAGCCGGGCTTCGAGGTGAGATTCCATTTTTGGCAGATAGAAATAGGGCCCGCTGTCGGCGGAAATCGCGGCCTTCGCGTTGTGGTAGGCATAGAGTCCGAAATCGAACAGCGAGCCGGACACCTCCTCGCCGTCGATCAGGGCATGGCGCTCTGACAAGTGCCAGCCGCGCGGACGGACGATCAGGACGGCGGGGTTCGGCTTCAGCGCATAGGATTTCCCGCTCACGGGGTCGGTGAAGTCGAGACGTCCCACCCATCTGTCGGCGAGGTTGACCTGTCCCTCGATGAGGTTGGTCCATGTAGGCGAGGTGGCGTCCTCGAAGTCGGCCATGAAGACCCGGGCCCCGCAATTGAGGGCGTTGATGATCATCTTTCGGTCAACCGGCCCAGTGATCTCCACCCGCCTGTCCTTAAGATCGTCGGGAAGGGGGGCAATCTTCCAGTCGCCTTCGCGGATGGCCTTGGTCTCGATCAGGAAGTCGGGTCGCTCGCCAGAATCGAAGCGCACTTGGCGCGCCGCGCGTGCGGACAGGAGCTCCCGCCTTCGGGGGTCAAAGCGACGATGCAGCTCGGCCAGGAAGGCGAGGGCATCCGGCGAGAGAATGGCCGCAGCGCGCGCGTCCACCTCTCCAGAGATAACGACAGGCGCGGTCTGGGTCTGGGCCAGTGTCATGGAATCGTCCTTAACGGGGCGAGCTTGGCGTCAGATCAGGTGGCGCGCGCTGCCGTTTGACGAGGCGCGCGCCCATGACGACAATGTGGAGGCCCGAGGATCAGGCGGCGACCGGCTCCGGTTTGGCGGATTTGAATTGGGCCGCTTCAGTGGACTCGGCCAGAGCCGTGGTCGACGAGGCTCCGCCTGAGATGACCATGGCAACCTCATCGAAGTAACCGGTTCCCACCTCGCGCTGATGCCGTGTGGCGGAATAGCCCTGGGATTCAGCGGCAAATTCCTTCTGCTGCAGCTCAGAATAGGCTGCCATCCCCCGGTCCTTGTAGCCAAGCGCCAGTTCGAACATGCCCATGTTCAGACTGTGGAAGCCGGCCAAGGTCACGAACTGGAATTTGTAACCCATCGCGCCCAGCTCGCGCTGGAACTTGGCGATGGTCGCCTTGTCGATATTCGCCTCCCAGTTGAACGACGGCGAGCAGTTGTAGGCGAGGAGTTTGCCCGGGTAGACCTTGTGGACCGCCTCGGCGAACTCACGCGCTTCCTCGAGATTGGGGTGCGAGGTCTCCCACCACAGGGCGTCTGCGTATTTGGCGTAGGCGAGGCCACGCGCGATGCAATGTTGCAGGCCCGTTCCGGCCTTCAGGCGATAGAAGCCCTCCGCCGTGCGTTCGCCCTCGACGATGAAGGGCCGATCCCGTTCATCGACGTCTGAGGTGATCAGCCTGGCCGACTCTGCGTCCGTCCGGGCGAAGACGAGCGTCGAGGTTCCGCACACATCGGCGGCGAGACGGGCGGCGATCAGGTTGCGTTCGTGCGCGGCCGTCGGGATCAGGACCTTGCCGCCCATGTGGCCGCACTTCTTTTCGCTGGCCAGCTGGTCTTCGAAGTGCACGCCCGCCGCTCCGGCTTCAATGAAGGCCTTCATGATTTCGAAGCTGTTCAGGGGGCCACCGAAACCGGCTTCCGCATCTCCGACGATGGGGAGGAACCAGTCCCGCTTGGCGCCGCCCTCGGCATGTTCAACCTGGTCGGCGCGCTGAAGCGTACGATTGATCTTTCGCGCCAGTTCGGGCGCGGAGTTGGCGGGATAGAGGCTCTGGTCGGGATACATGGCCCCGGCGGTATTGTTGTCCGCGGCGACCTGCCATCCGGAGAGATAAATCGCCTGGAGGCCAGCCCGCGCCATCTGCATGGCCTGGTTTCCGGTCACAGCCCCGAGCGCATTGATATAGGGCTCATGGTGCAACGCCGCCCATAGCCGGTTCGCGCCGCGTTCGGCCAGGGTGTAGGCGATGTTCACCGAACCGCGCAGCTTGGCCACGTCGGAGGGTGAATAGGGCCGCTGAAGGCCGTCGAAGCGACCGGCCGGAGCACCAGGGACGAGGTCCTGAAAAGTCGTCATGGGGTGTCGTTGTTCCGTTCGGGGCCGCAGGATCGCAGCGCCTTCGCATTCGGCGTTAAGGCGTTTGAGAAGCTGTGCGCAATCTCAAATCATGACGAAAAGCCATGCAGTCACACTTTTACATAGTCATGATAGTCACTTTATGACAAAAGGCTCGTCATGGCCCCCACACCTGATCGAAAGCTTTTCCTTGGCGCACGCCTTCGTCGCCTGCGTCGTGATATGGGTTTGACCCAAACCCGGATGGCCCAAGAGCTCGCCATCTCGCCGAGCTACCTTAATCACCTGGAGCGCAATCAGAGGCCGCTCACGGCCCAGATACTCCTGCGACTCGCCCAGACTTATGACATCGATGTCCGGAGCCTTTCGAGCGAGGCTGACATCGCCGGGGCCCAGGACCTCGCCGAGGTGCTTGCAGACCCCCTGTTCCGGGACCTTTCCGTTCCGCGCCATGAGATAGGCGAGATTCTGGAGGCGGCGCCGGGCCTGGCCGAGGCCTTCGTCCGGCTTTATCGGGCCCATGGAGAGCGGCGATTCGATGGTCGCGGACGTCCGTCGGCGCCGATGGAGGCCGGGGGGTCCATTACTCCATCCGACTGGGTCAGCGACCACTTCCAGGCTCAGCGGAACCATTTTCCCGAGCTCGAGGAGTTGGGAGAGAGCCTCGCGGCCGAACTTCGCGCCGAGCCGCATGGGTTCTTTGACTCAGCCCGCCGCCGTCTCCTTGAAAGTCACGGTGTTCAGGTGCGCATCACGCCCTCGGATCTCGTGGCGGATCTCGTTCGCCGCTACGATCATCATCGCCGACGCCTGATCTTGTCAGAGCGTCTCGACGCCGCTGGACGCGCCTTTGCCTTGGCCTACCAGTTGGGTCTCTTTGAGGGCGATGAACTCCTCTCTACCCTGGTCAGCCGCGCCGGCGCGCCCGACCTCCCCACCGAGCGGCTTTTGAAGGTCTCGCTAGCCAATTATCTCGCGGCGGCGGAGATGATGCCCTACGAGCCTTTCCGCGCCTATTGCGAGGAGACAGGATACGACATGGAGCGAGTCCGAGCGCGTTTCGGCGTCGGCTTCGAACAATCGTGCCATCGCCTCACCACCCTCTCACGCCCAACCGCGCGCGGTATTCCCTTCTTCATGCTCAGGGTCGATGCCGCCGGCAATACGTCCAAGCGGTTCGCCGCCGGCGCCTTTCCATTCTCGCGTTTTGGCGGCGTCTGTCCGCGCTGGCGGGTTCACGCCGCATTCCGGTCGCCCGGACGCATCTTCACACAGATCGTCGAGACTCCAGAGGGTCAGCGCTATTTCACCTTCGCCCGGACTGTTCGGCGTGTGGCGCCCGCGCCTGGCGAGGACGAGGCTGATCTATCTTTGGGAATGGGGTGTGAGCTGAAGTACGCCCATCGTCTCGCCTATGCACGGGGTCTGGACCTTGACCGTCCCATCATCTCCGAGATTGGCCCGTCCTGCCGGATCTGCGAACGCCCCGCCTGCCCCACCCGGGCGAGTGAACCCGGCGGGCGCTCCCTCGCTGTGGACGTGTTCGAAAAGACGGTGTCGCCCTTTCCATTCGCGGGCGCCTGAGGGGAGGGTTCAGGCCCGCCGCCGACGCCCCTTGAGGTCCGCCAGGATCTCTCGCGCAGCATTGAACCCCGGGGCCCCCGTGACCCCGCCGCCAGGATGGGTTCCCGCGCCGCACTGATAGAGTCCCGCGACCGGTGTGCGATAGTCGCCATACCCCAGGACCGGTCGAGCGCTGAACATCTGATCGAGCGCCAGGGCGCCGTGCATGATATCGCCCGACACAAGGCCAAACTTCCGCTCAAGGTCCAGCGGGGAATGAACTTGCCGAGCGATGACGCTGGACTTGAACCCCGGCGCCCAAGCGTCGACGGTGTCGATCATCAGATCAGCTACCTCCTCGCGGTGATCGTCCCAGGACCTCCCCTCAGGGAGTTGGGGCGCCACATGCTGGCAGAACAGGCTCGCCACGTGGCGACCAGCCGGCGCGAGGCTGTCGTCGAGCAGGGATGGGATGAGCATTTCCACGATCGGGGCCCTTGACCAGCCGTAACGGCGGGCGTCGAAATAGGCCTGCTCCATATAGGCCAGTGACGGAGCGATGATGATGCCCCCGGTCAGGTGGTCTCCGGGGTCAGGAAGGCTGGAGAAACGCGGCGGTTCTGACAGGGCGACATTCATGCGGAACGTGCCCGACCCGCTGCGGTACCGGGCGATGCGTTCAACAAAATCCGTCGGCAGGGCCGCAGGGTCCACGAGATGGCCGAAAAGAAGCTTCGGATGAAGATTGGAGGCGATGATCGAGGCCCGGAAGACTTCGCCGTCCTGCGTGCGCACGCCCTCCGCCCGGCCCTTGTCGACCAGCACCTCGGCGACGGTGCTGTTGGTCCGGATATCCACGCCCAGACTCCGGCAGGCCGAGTCCATCGCCGCCGTGATGGCTCCCATACCCCCGATCGCATGGCCCCAGGCGCCACGCTTGCCGTTCACGCCGCCAAAGACGTGATGCAGCAAGACATAGGCCGAGCCCGGAGAATAGGGGCTGGCATAGTTTCCCACGATGCCGTCAAAACCGAAGGCTGCCTTGATCGGATCGCTCTCAAACCAGCCATCCAGCCAGTCACCGGCGGACTGGGAAAGCAGCGCGAGAAGATCCCTCCGAGCCGTCAAATCGAGTTGGGACATCCTTCGTCCAAGGTGTGAAGCCTCCAGGAGCGCGCGCACGGCGTCCACCCAGCTCCCAAGCGGCATGTTCACCGGCGTGCGCAGAACGAGGTCGCGCACCAGATCGGCGATCGCCAACAACCGGCGCTCGTAATCGGCGAGGCGTTCGGCGTCACGCGGGGAGAACCGCGCGACCTCCGCCCGGGTCCGCCCGTCGGCGACGATCAGATGCTGATCGCCCGGCAGGGGAAGAAAATTGGCGACCCGACGCTCGACAATCCGCAGGCCGTGATCGGCCAACCCCATCTCGGTGATCACCCTGGGGTTGAGCAGCGAAACCGTGTAGCTCGCCGTCGAATTGCGAAATCCTGGATGAAAAGCTTCCGTAACGGCGGCGCCGCCCACCAGCTCCCGACGCTCGAGGACGGTGACGCGCACGCCTGCGCGCGCGAGATAGAAGGCGCAGACCAGCCCGTTGTGGCCGCCGCCGATCAGGATCGCCGTGGGGGCGTGGAGTGACATGAAAACTCGCCTGGATGAGGGGCCTCGATAGGCGTCCGAGAGACGTTTGCTGTCAAATCCCCGGACGAGCTTTCGCCGTCAGATCTCCATCCACTCTGCGACCTAATGGCCACACCGAGGAAAAACCGAGGCGAGAAAAAGTCCCGCGCGCCTTGACGGTGACGCCAAGTTGCCGCAGCAATTGCCAGAATCGAGGGAAAGCGGGCGAAGACCCGCACATTCGAAGCGCAATTCGAACGACGTCCGGCAGACAATTCCGGCGCGAGGGAGGTCAAATGAATAAGTCTCGCCTTCTAGTGACCAGTGCGTTCGGCGCCTTGTGGCTCGCCGGCGGGGCCTACGCCCAGTCCGCGCCAGCGCCGCGAGCGCCAGCGCCGGCGTCCGCCGTGACCACGGTTGGAGAAATCGTCGTTACTGCTGAGAAGCGCGAGGCGAACATTCAGGAAGTGCCGGAGTCAGTGACCGCCTTCACGGCGAAAGACCGCGATATCAAGGGCATCGAGACCGTCCAGGACCTCACAGACTTCACCCCAGGCTTCACCTACTCGAGCCAACTCGACCGTCCGGCTATGCGCGGCTTCGCCCGCCTCACAAACATCTATCTCAACGACTCCTCGGTCGCCGTCTATTATGACGATTTCTTCTCCAATTCGACCTTCCTCGTTGGCCGGGATGACATGCTGATCGATCAGGTCGAAATCCTGGTCGGCCCGCAGGGGACGCTCTACGGACGCAACGCCATCGGCGGCCTGATCAACACGATCTCCAAGCGCCCGACAGACGATTATACCGGCGAGGCGCGCGTCATTGTCGGCAATTACGGGGCCTACAAGGTCGAGGCCACGGTCGCCGGGCCTCTGGCGCCGCACTTGGATTTCCGCTTGAGCGGCTACTACGACGTCCAGAACCAGGGCTGGCTGCAGGACGTGGCGCCTGGTCTGCCCTCGGAGGGCGGCGTCAAGCACGACCCCTATGGCGACTTCCAACTGCAGTACAAGAACAACAACGACGAGATCTGGCTTGACGCCAACGTGGTCGGATTCAACGGCGACATGGGCGGACCGGGCTCGCTGCTCGGGACCCCGACGATTGGCAACTACGATACGACGATGACGCCGTTCGGGACGCTGGGTTTCAATCCCAACTTCCCTTACGGCGGCGGCGCAGTGCCCGGGTCTGTTGTCGGCCAGATCGGGGCCAACAATCCTGTCGTGACCAGCGGCAATATTCGTGAGTTCGCCCACGCCTTCGCCACCAATATCACGGTCGACAAGGCCTACACGGTGCAACTCCACTGGACGCACCATTTCGATGGCTTCGACGTGAAGTATGTGGGCGGCTACAGCCAGTATCACTACGAGCTCCACGACCCCTATTTCGGGCTCGATAACTCCTCGATCACCTCGTACAAGGTCCCGACCATTCCGGGGCTCTGCAACACCACCGGCTCCGCCGTGCTGCAGGCCTTTGGTTATCCGGCGGCCGTCGCTCCCACGGTGGCCTGTACGCCCCTGACCGTGAATCCGAACCAGCTGTTCACCTTTGAGACGGACACCAAGTGGTTCAGCCACGAGGTCACCTTCTCTTCGACCTGGAACAAGCCGGTTCAGTGGATCGCCGGTATCTATTACTACAATGAGACTGACAACAATCCGGTGACCGACCAGCGCATCAATCAGCCGCAACTCGGCGACCCCTTGGCTCTGAGCGCGGCGGGTGGAATCACCGGCCTGGCGCAGCCCAATCCCGGACTCTATGACTTCTTCCTCGACTATCAGGATCGCATCCAAAGCTTGGCCGAGTATGCCCAGGTCGACTGGAAGATTAATTCGAAGGTCAAATTGACGGGCGGCGTTCGCTACACGAATGATTGGAAGCACGGCACTGAAGAATCGCGTTACGTCTTCTTTGGAAACAGCGACTCCGCGACTAATCATACCGGGTCACCGACCCCCGGTGCGCCAGGACCGATCGATCCCTACATCCTCGGCGCGGGTCTTCCTGCGCTCGACGTGACCCCGACTCTGATCGGGCTGGGTCCGGCGCCTGGCGTCTGCGGCCTTCCGACTCTCGCCACCAGCGGCCAATTCGCGGGCGACTATACCCGGTGTCTGAGCGATCACTCCTCGGCCGTGACGGGAACCGCGGGCATTGAATGGACGCCCAACGACAACACCCTGATCTATGCGCGATATAACCGAGGCTATAAGGCCTTCGCCTTCTACGCGGGCTATATCAATGCGGCTCCGGAGGCAAAGCCAGAGCACGTCGACGACTTCGAGGTCGGGTACAAGGGCACGATCACCCCTCGCCTGACCGTGGACATCGACGGTTATTATGAAAACTACTGGAACGATCAGGTCCCGATCGGAGTCACGGTCGGCTCAGGTTCGGTTCAAACGACGAGCACGGAATTCATCAATATTCCGCGGTCCATCTCAGAAGGCATCGACTTCGTCACCTACTGGAACCCGTGGGACAACCTCAATCTGAGCTTCACCTACGGGCTCGACCATACCTCCATCGTCACAGGGTGTAATCTCGTCGGCGGCGTCGCTGTCGGCGCCTGCTATGAGGACGCGGCGGACCCGTTCGCCCAGGCGATTAATGCCCGGCCGGTGGGTCCTGCGGCGGCTAACGGCACCCGCGTCCAATCGGTCCAGGGCAGCGAGCTTCCCCAGGCGCCTGAGAACAAGCTGGCCTTCAACGCGGTCTATACGTGGCACTTTGATCCGGGTGATCTGAGCCTGTCGGGGACCTATATCTGGAAGGACGCGTCTTACTCGTCGCTGTTCACCCGCACCTACGACATGGCGCCCTCCTGGTCTCAGGTGAACATGCGCTTGACTTGGGCAGGCATCCACGACCGGTACGAGGTGGTCCTGTTTGTGGACAACCTGTTCAATACGCTCGGCTATGACGCTGCGGCGGGGGGCTATTACAATGGCACTCCTGTCGGCGGTGGCGGACCGACCTACAACCCCGGCTATGATCTCACCCCGCCGCGTACTTACGGGATGGAGATCCACTACAAGTTCTGAGCCCCCGGGGGTCAGATGTGAGGGGCGCGGCGAGCGATCGCCGCGCCCCTTTCGCATTTGCAACTGGCCTATTGCCGCACGGCAATGCGTTTGCCCTGCCTGGAGTCAGCACGCGACGGCCCCCTGTTTAGCGCGCTGAACTGCGCTGTTTTTGCAACAGCGAAGGCCTCGTTTTGGCGCCTGCTCAACGGGGCGGCTTGACGGGCGGAGGGCGCCTCCGCCAGCAAGAGCCGCCTTTGTGATCGGCGTTTAGCGATTCGAAGGGCCCACATTCGAACCTGAACCACACCGGGCGGACGCACCGTTCCCAGGGAGGACCTATGTTGAAATCGCGCCTGCTGGCGACCTGTGCTCTTGGCGTTATCGCCACAACCGCCGGCGGTGCGCTCGCCGCTCCGGCTGTGTCTGCTCCCGCCCCTGCCGCTGAGGCTGCGACCACGGTGGGTGAGATCGTTGTCACCGCCGAAAAGAGGGAAGCGAATATCCAGGATGTGCCGGAGTCCGTTACGGCTTTCACAGCCAAGGATCGCGACATCAAGGGCATCGAGACGGTGCAGGACCTGACCGATTTCACCCCGGGTTTCACCTATTCCAGCCAGCTTGACCGGCCCGCGATGCGCGGCTTCGCCCGCGACACCAATATCTATCTCCAGGATTCGTCGGTCGCCGTTTATTATGACGACTTCTATTCGAACTCGACCTTCCTCGTTGGCCGGGATGACATGCTGATCGACCAGGTCGAGATCCTGGTGGGCCCTCAGGGCACGCTCTATGGCCGCAACTCCATCGGCGGTCTCATCAACACCGTCTCCAAGCGCCCGACGGACGACTATTCTGGCGAGGCGCGGGTCATCGTCGGCAATTACGGGGCCTATAAGGTCGAGGGCACGGTCGCTGGGCCCCTGGCGCCCCACCTCGATTTCCGTCTGAGCGGCTACTACGATGTTCAGAACCAGGGCTGGCTGCAGAACGTCGCGCCCGGCCTTCCCTCGGAAGGCGGGGTTAAGCACGACCCCTATGGCGACTTCCAATTGCAGTACAAGAACGACAACGACGAGATCTGGCTCGACGCCAATGTCGTCGGGTTCAATGGTGATATGGGCGGACCGGGTTCACTCCTCGGTACGCCCACGGCGGGAAACTACAGCACCGCGCTGACCCCTTTCGGCACGCTCGGCTTCAATCCGAACTTTCCCTATAGCGGCGGCGCGGTTCCGGGCTCGGTGGTGGGGCAGATCGGGACCAACAATCCGGTTGTCACGAGCGGCAATCTTCGGGAGTTCGCCCACGCCTTCGCCACCAACATCACGGTGGATAAGGCCTACACCGTGCAGCTGCACTGGACCCATCACTTCGACAACTTCGATGTGAAGTATGTGGGCGGATATAGTCAGTATCACTATGAACTACACACGCCATTCTATTCGAGTAACGCGGCGACCGACAATTCATCTATCACCTCCTACCAGGTTCCCACCCTGGCTGGCGCGTGCGGAACGATAGGAGCCGGTGTGGCCGAAGCTCTGGGCGTCCCTGCCGCTGTGGCGCCGAGTCTGGCCTGTACCCCCCTGACTGTGAACCCGAACCAGCTGTTCACCTTCCAGACGGACACCAAGTGGTTCAGCCACGAAGTGACTTTCTCGTCGACCTGGAACAAGCCGGTCCAGTGGATCGCGGGCATCTACTATTACAACGAGACCGATAATAACCCGGTGACCGACCAGCGCATCAATCAGCCCCAACTTGGCCAGCCGCTTGAGACGAACGCCGCCGGTCAGATCACCGGTCTGGCGGCGCCAAATCCCGGGCTCTATGACGTCTTTCTGGATTACCAGGACCGCGTTCAGAGCCTCGCAGAATACGCCCAGGTGGACTGGAAGGTCACCTCGAAGCTCAAGCTGACTGGGGGCATCCGTTATACGAACGACTGGAAGCACGGCCAGGAAGAGACCCGGGACGTCTTCTTCGGAGATCTCGCATCGGCAGCCAATCCGACCAACCCGATAAACCCCTATCTTCTGGGATCGGCGCTTCCCGCGCTCGATATTACAGCGAGCCAGATCGGGTTCGGTCCTGCAGCGGGGGTCTGTAGCCTGCCCACCCTGGCCACCACGGGCCAGTTTGCCGGCGATTACACCCGCTGCCTGAGCGATCACTCCTCCGCGGTGACCGGCACAGCGGGGATCGAGTGGAACCCCAACGACGATACCCTGCTCTATGCGCGCTATAATCGCGGCTACAAGGCATTCGCCTTCTACGGCGGCTATATGAACGCTCAGCCCGAGGCTAAGCCTGAGCACGTCGACGATTTCGAAGTCGGCTATAAGGGCACGATCGGTCGGCGCCTGACAATCGATGCCGACGCCTTCTATGAGAACTACTGGAACGATCAGGTTCCAATCGGCGTCACCGTCGGATCGGGCCTGCAGCAGACCACGTCCACGGAGTTCGTGAACATTCCGCGCGCGATCTCCGAAGGCTTTGAGCTGGCGACGAACTGGACCCCCGTCGATCATCTCAATCTGAGTCTGACCTACTCGCTCGACCGGACCTCTATCGTCAGCGGCTGCAACCTCGTGAACGGCGTGGCCACCGGCGCCTGCTATGAGGATGCGGCGGACCCCTTCGGCCAGTCGCCGCAGGCCCGTACGGTCGCATCGGTGAACGGTGTGGCCCTGCAGTCCGTCAAGGGTGACGAACTGCCCCAGGCGCCGGAAAACAAGGTGGCTCTGAACGCCGTCTATACCTGGGTCTTCGATCCTGGCGATCTGAGCCTTTCCGCAACCTATATCTGGAAGGACAATTCCTATGGCTCGGTGTTCACCCGCACCTATGACATGGCGCCTTCCTGGTCTCAGGTGAACATGCGCCTGACCTGGGCCGGGGTTCACGACCGCTACGAAGTGGTTCTGTTTGTCAGCAACCTCTTCAATACCCTGGGCTATGACGCCGCTGCGACGGGTTACCTGACGGAGAGCGCAGCGGGGGCTTTTGGGCAGGCGCCGTCCTACGATCTCACGCCGCCCCGGACCTACGGGATGGAGCTGCACTACAAGTTCTGATCGGCTCGTTCGCGCGGGCCAGGGAGGAGCGCGGCGAACCCTCGCCGCGCTCCTTTTCGTCGAATCAAAGACAAGGCTGGACTTGAGCGGCGCGGCGCCCAAAATCGGATAGATACGGGACTCGCTGAATGTGGTTCGCGGGCCTGAATCGCGAAAGGGTCCATGGTCATCGTCGGCGAGACAGGGCTTCGGGCTGATCCTCCAGCGACGATCGGCGCGTGATGGACCCGATCGCCGGCAAGGACCGGTCAAGGGGGGACGTTTCTCAAGCGCCGCACGATCATGCGGCGGCGCGCGCGCGCACGGGTAAGGATCTGACCAAAGGGCCGATCACCCGGACGCTCCTGACCTTCTCCTTGCCGCTGCTCGGCGCCAACGCGTTGCAGTCCCTCAACGGCACGGTCAACCAGATCTGGGTCAGCCATACGCTGGGTGAAGTCGCGATCACGGCCCTCGGCAACGCCAATATCGTCATGATGCTGATGCTCGGCGTCGTGTTCGGCGTCAGCATGGCGGCCAATATCCTGGTCTCTCAGGCGATGGGGGCCAACAACCGCGCCTTGGTCAAGCGCGTCATGGGGACCGCGACGACGTTCTTTGTCGCCTTGTCTTTGCTCGTCGCCCTGGCCGGTGGGGCGCTCTCTCCGCACATCCTGGACTTGATGGGCACACCGCGCGAGTCGCGGGCGGACGCGATCATCTACCTGCAGATCGTCTTCGCCTCCGTTCCCTTCATGTACTTTTTCATGTTCCTGCAAATGGCCCAGCGCGGTGTGGGAGACTCCAATACCCCGTTCTGGTTCATGGCCTTGGCCATCGTCATCGACATCACGCTCAATCCGCTGCTCATCCGAGGGATTGGCCCCTTTCCGCGACTGGGAATAGCCGGTTCAGCGGTCTCGACCCTCACAGCCCAGAGCACGGCGCTGATCTGCCTGGTCGTTTATCTCTATCGCCAGAACAGCCTCCTGGTGCTCTGGCCCTCGGAGTGGAGATTACTCGCCCCGGACCGGGAGATCGTTCAGTCCTTGCTGAGCCGAGGCCTGCCGATGGGCATACAGATGCTGGTCATGAATGCCGCCGCTGTGGTGATGATCTCGTTCGTCAATCGCTATGGCGCCCTGACCAGCGCCGCCTATTCGATCTCCACGATCGTTTGGGGCTATATGCAGATGCCGACGATGGCCATCGGGGCCTCGGTCTCCTCCATGGCGGGTCAGAACGTCGGGGCTGGGAACTGGGATCGGGTGAGCAAGATCGCCCGCTCGGGCGTGATATCGGGTCTTGTGGTCACCGGCGCCCTGGCGATCCTCCTTTATGCCCTCAATGATCAGGTCCTTTCGATCCTCCTCCCGGCCCACTCCCCCGCGATTCCCCTGGCCCGCCACATCAATAGGATGGTGCTTTGGGGGCTGGTCATGTTCTCGGTCACCTTTTCGCTCTCCGGAGTCGTCCGGTCCACGGGCGCGGTCTGGATGCCGATGATCATCCTCGTCGTCGCAATTCTGCTCATCCGGGTGCCCTTCGCCGCTATCATGTCTCAGCGCTACGGGGAGGATGCCATCTGGTGGAGCTTCCCCTTGGGAACAGGGATGTCGGCGCTCATGACCGGACTCTATTATCTTCAGGGCGGATGGCGGCGGGCGCGAATGCTGCGTGATGGCGTGCAGAGTCACGCGACCTCTGAGCCGGCGGGGCATAACCGGGCGGGGGCGCTGTCAGACCGGAGAAGCAGGCGCCCGCAGTCCTAATCCGGCGAACGCCATAACCTGTTGCGCGACGCCCTCGACCTGCCAGGCGTCACGCGCGTCGCAGAACTCCCCTTCCGGATCGAACAGGCGAGGTGACGCCAGACTCGCTCCCAGAGGCGTCGGCCAGCCGCGCAGGGCGTGAACGACAGACCGCAATGCGCCCAGAGTAGACACCGCCGCCTGGGCGCCGCTTGCTGCGACGATACATCCCACGGCCCGCCCATCCAGATAGGGCCGTACGTCGTCGCGAAGGTCCTCCAGGCAATCAAGTGCGTTCTTCACCAGGCCGGAGATGGATCCATGGTATCCGGGAGTGGCGATGATCACGCCATCCGCGCGACGGATCGCATCCATGAAACGGGCCCGCTCGCCGCCGCTGGCAGGTTCGTAGGGGTCATAATGCGGCAAGGCCGCCAGGAAGGGACCCGCGAACAGCTCCGTCTTGGCCCCCAGGCTTCGCGCGACGGCCAGGGCCCGTTCAAGGGCGCGTTGACTGGACGAGTCGGGGCGGGTGGTCCCACCCAGTCCGACAACGAAAGGCCGGGCCCCTTCCTTCACGCGCCAGCCGTCGCCCGCGCGGCATGTGCGGCCTTCACCTCTTCCAGTTCCCGGGCGTACTTGTCGCGCGCCGCCTCGCGCATCTTCGGTAGATGATAAGACGGGAAGAGATCGTTGTCCGGCCGATAGTCGCGTAGAACCTGCTTGGCGACCGTCACCTTGTGCACCTCGGTGGGGCCGTCGGCGATGCCCATGACGAAGGCGCCAGTGACCATGCCCATGAAGGGCATTTCGTTGGACACGCCGAGCGCGCCATGGATGTGCAAGGCGGCCGCGGCAATGTCATGATAGACCTTGGGCATGGCCACCTTGATGGCGGCGATGTCCTTGCGCACCTTTTTGTAATCCTTGTGCTTGTCGATGAGCCATGCCGTGTGCAGCACGAGCAGGCGGAATTGCTGAAGCTGAATCCAGCTGTCGGCGATCTGTTGCTGAACCATCTGAAGGTCCGCCAAGCGTCCATCCCGTGTTTCGCGCGATACCGCGCGACGACACATGAGATCGAAGGCGTGCTGACAAGCGCCCACCGTCCGCATGGCGTGGTGCACCCGGCCGCCGCCTAGGCGCGTCTGCGCAATGATGAAGGCCCCGCCGCGCTCGCCCAGAAGGGCGTCCCTGGGCACGCGGACATTATTGTAGCGGATGTAGCCGTGACCGCCTTCACCCTCGTGATCACCCACACCGATGTTGCGGATGGTCTCCACCCCGGGCGTATCCTTGGGAACCAGGAAGATCGAGGTCCGACGGTAAGGGTCCTTCGCCTCCGGGTCGGTAATCGCATAGACCACCAGGACACTGGCGTAGCGTGAGCCGCTGGAAAACCATTTTTCGCCGTTGATGACCCATTCGTCCCCGACCAATTCGGCCCGTGTCTTGAAGGTCAGGGGATCAGAACCCCCGGTGGGCTCGCTCATGGAAAAGGCGGAGCGAATCTCGCCCTCGAGCAGGGGCTTGAGCCAGCGCTGCTTTTGTTCGGGCGTACCGTAATGGGCGATGATCTCGGCATTGCCGGTATCCGGCGCCTGGCAGCCGAAGATGGTCGGCGCCAGGCCATTTCGACCCAGCTTCTCGTTCATAAGGGCGAGCTTGAGCTGGCCGTAGCCTTGGCCGCCCAATTCTGGCCCGAGATGGCAGGCCCACAGTCCTTGGTCCTTCACCTTTCTCTGGAGCGGCTTGATGAATCGCTCGCGGCCCTCGGAGCTCCAGGCGGCCATGCCCAGATGTGAGATCGGCTCGACCTCGTCCTCCATGAAGGTTTCGATCCAGTCGAGCTTCTTCTGAAACTCAGGGTCGGTCTCGAAGTCCCAGGCCATGGCGTCGTCTCCCAGATGAGTCTCATCTTCCGCCTGGCATCATTGAACCGGACCCCGAAGCGGCGCAACCAGATTCAAACACGCGTTTGACACAGGCCTCACCCTCGCGCGACCCTCTGAAGTCAGGCGCCGATGAAGACGCCAGGACGCCGCTCATTGACCGAGCGCACGCCCTCGGCGAAGTCTGCGGTCTGTCGCAGCCAGGTCTGCTCGCTCAGTTCATGGGCGGTCTGGCTGCGGACGGCCTCCACTAGGCCCTGACGCAATGTCGCGCGCGTCGCCGCCACGGCCAGGGGGGCGGCCTCGGCGATTTCGAGACATAGGGCCATGGCCTCGTGGCGAAGGCGACTCAAGGGAGCCAGAACGTCGGCCAAACCAAATCCGACGGCTTCTTCTCCCTTGATGCGCCTGCCCGTCAGACACATCAGCGCCGCGCGCTGCTGACCGACGAGGCGTGGCAAGGTGTGGGTGATGGCGAAGCCGGGATGAAAGCCGAGCTTTACGAAGTTCGCCGCAAAGCGCGCCTCTGGCGCGGCAATCCGGAAATCCGCGACCAGAGCCAGCCCCAGTCCGGCGCCTACCGCGGCGCCTTGTACTGTGGCGACGATTGGTTTGCGGGCCGAAAAAAGACGCACGGCCTGCTCGTAGAGGGGACCGATGCCGCTCATGCCTTCGCCTCCCACGCCCGTCGGAGAGGCCAAGTCGGCGCCGGCGGAGAAATTCTTCCCCACCGAACACAGCAGACTCACGCGGATTTCCTTATTCTGGTCCACGATGTCCAGCGCATCGGCGATGTCCCGGATGAGCTCGACGCTGACAAAATTGTTGGGGGGGCGGTCGAACTCCACAACCGCCACGTGCCCCTCTTGGCGAAGCCAGGTGGTGTCGCCAAATTGCGCATTCGTCATCGCCGTTCCCATTTCCAATTCAAGATCCGATGAGCCAACCCGCCCCTGTCCCCGATGCTCAACCTCGGGCGCCCAGGAGATTTCGGGCCACGACCCATTTGTGGATTTCCGTAGGGCCATCATAGATACGCATGGTGCGAAGCTTGGCCGCCATCAGTTGCAACGGCAGTTCCTTGGTCATGCCCATCGCGCCGAAGGTCTGCATCGCCCGATCGACCACTTCCCAAGCCATCTCCGTGGCGTAGGCCTTGATCATCGAAATCTCGAGTCGCGTGTCGCGGCCTTCATCCAGCTTCCAGGCGCAGTCATAGGTCATCAGGCGGGCGGCGTGGATGCGAGTGGCGGCGTCCGCCACCCACCATTGAATAGCCTGGCGCTCGGAGAGAGGCAGTCCGAAGGTCTTCCTCTGCGGGGCGTAATCGCAAATCATGTCCAGAGCCCTCTGGGCCATGCCGATCGACCAGGCGGCCATCTGAATGCGCCGCGTTCCCAGGCGGAGCTGCATGGGTGCAAAGCCCTGGCCTTCGATGCCGAGGAGCTTCCATCCTTCGACACGGCAGTCCTCCAGCGCCACCTCATAGGTGGCGGCGCCGCCGATCATGGGAATCCGGCGCAGGACGTTGAATCCAGGCGTACCCTTGTCGACCAGGAAGGCCGAGATGCCGCCGCGCGAGCGCTTTTCCTTGTCCGTGACCGCCATGAGTATCGTGAAATCGGCTTCCGCGGCGCGACTGATCCAGATCTTGCGACCGTTGATAATCCAGTCGTCGCCGTCCGGTCGGGCATGGGTGGTCATGCCGGCTGGATCGCCGCCCGCTCCAGGCTCGGAAATGCCGATGGCCGAGACGGTCTCACCACGCACATAGGGCGCCAGATAGGCCTCGCGCTGGCGTGGGTTCACGGTCGCCGCCAACATCCGCAGATTGGGGCTGTCCGGCGGCAGGGTGTAAGGGGTCACGGTGCGCCCCATCTCCTCATTGACCCCGATCAGGGCCACATTGGGCAGGTCCATGCCGCCCACATCCAGGGGTGCGTCCAGACCCCAAAGGCCAAGAGATCGAGATACCTCGTCCAGGCGACGGTGGTCTTCGCCGGCGAGGGCTAGCCCCTTGCCTTCCGCCTCACGCGCCAGAACGCCTGCTTCCAACGGCATGAGTTCGTCGCGCACGAAACGCGCCACCAGGTCCTTGAGCATCTTATGGTCTTCGGCGAGTTCAAACTCCACGGATGCCTTCCTCCTTGACCCATGAGCGGGTGTTTTCGCGACGGTTCACCTCACTGTAGGGTGACGGAGCGCTCCCGTCATCGCCCTATGCGAGGGGGTGCGACGGCGGAGGGCGCCGGGAAGGTGAATGCACAGATGTCGACGCAGCGAGGGCTAGAGACTGAGAACCGCGGCCCCCTCAAGGGCGTTCGCATTCTGGATATGACGAGCGTTGTCTTTGGCGCCTACGCGACCCAGATGTTGGGAGATTTGGGCGCCGACGTGATCAAGGTCGAGTTCCCCGGCGGCCGGCGCGGGGCGGGTGGCGATATCATGCGATGGGCCGGTCAGGCGCCCGAGGGCGCTCCCGACGACCTTGGGCCGATCTTCATGACGATCAACCGCAACAAGCGCTCCGTGCTGCTGGACCTGCGAGAACCTGATGCGGCGGCTGCGCTGCGGCGCCTGATCCGGACGTGCGACGTCTTCGCTTCGTCTGTTCGCTACGACGGTCTAAGTCGGTTGGGCCTCCACTATGAGGCCGTCCGCGTTCTGCGCCCCGACATCGTCTACGCCCATGCTGCAGGATACGGGTCAACGGGCCCCTATGCCAAAGAACCCGCCTACGATGATCTGATCCAGTCCGCCTGCGGAATGGCGGATCTTCTTCCCCGGGTGGACGGCGACCCAACGCCGCGCCTGCTGCCGAGCCTCATCGCTGACAAGGTGAGCGGGTGCTTCATGGTTCAGGGTGTGCTGGCCGCCCTATTCCACCGCGCGCGAACCGGGGAAGGCCAGCGGGTCGAGATTCCGATGTTCGAGGTGATGACCGGATTCAATCTGGCGGAGCACTTTTTCGGGCACGTTTATGAGCCGCCGACCGGCCAATGGGCCTATAGCCGCGTCGCCAATCCCAACCGCAAGCCCTATCGCACCAAGGACGGCTTTCTTGGGCTTCTGCCCTATACCGACGCCCAGTGGGACCAGTTCTTCGAGGTCGCGGGACTCGGCGACAGTTTCGGAGCCGATCCCCGATTTTCGGACTACCGCGCGCGCGCGCGGCATATCGCCGAGCTTTATGCTCTTGTGGATGAGGTCACACCCACGCGAACCACGGAGGAGTGGTTGGCGCTCCTCAAGCCGCTGCAGATCCCGGCCACGCGGATGAATCGCCTGGACGAGCTCATGGAGGACCCACACCTGAGCGCCGTGGGCTTCTTCGAGCGCCTGACTCACCCTGAAGCCGGCGATTATATCTCCATGCGCCCGCCGCTCGCGTTTTCCGCGACGCCAGCCAGCGTCAGGCGCCACCCGCCCCGCCTTGGCGAACATACGAATGACATTCTTGCCGAACTCGACATGGATGATGAGGAGTCAAGGCTATGCGATTGAGGCAAGTGGCGTTGATCGCCCATGAAATCGCGCCCGTGGCCGAGGCTCTGAGCGCGGTCTTCGGTCTGCGCTCGGCCTTCCGCGACCCAGCGGTGGAGGTCTTCGGCCTCGCAAATGCGGTCATGCCGTGCGGCGGCGAGTTTATCGAGATCCTAGAGCCCCTGCGGGCTGGCACATCCGGCGGCCGTTACCTGGAGCGGCGGGGAGGTGACGCCGGCTATATGGTCATTCTTCAGAGCCAGGAGTCGCTGGAGCACCGCGCGCGACTCGCCGCTGCCGGCGTCAGGGTGATCGCCGCCAGCCCTCCGGCTCGGTATCGCTTCACCCATTTTCACCCCGCCGACTGCGCGGGAGTCCTTCTTTCCATCGACTCGGTGACGGGAGAGGACTGGCGTGAGACATTCTGCGACTGGCCTGCGGCGGGTCCGAACTGGAGACGGTTCCAAAGCGAGATAAGCATCGGTCTGCGCAGTGTGGACGTCCAGTCGCCCAATCCGGAGGCCGCGGGGCGCCGACTTGCAGAGCTCCTTCAGCGCCCCCTCGCCCCTAGATCTGAGGGCTGGGAGCTAGCCCTGGATCGGGGTCTCATCCGGTTCGTGGCGCCGGTGGACGCGGATGGAACGGGTGTGGTGGGGATTGAAATCGTGGTAGGAAATCCCGCAGCGGCGCTGGAGCGCGCTGTCAGCGCTGGTCTTCCGGTGGCGGGTGGCGCGGTCATGATCTGCGGCGTCGCCATGCGCCCTGTGGACGGTTGAGATTCGTTTCGTGGTGCGCTCAGCCTTCGGCAAGACGCTGCGCGCGAAGCTGATTGCGGCGGACCTTACCGGCATCGTCGCGAATGTTCTCGTCTACGAACTCATAGGTTCGCGGCTGTTTGTAGGTCACCAGGCGTTCAGCGACGTGCGCCTTCAGCGCGTCCTCGGTCAGCCCAGTCCGAGGCTGGACGATGGCGTGAATGCGGGCGCCTAGGTCCTCGTCCGGCAAGCCGATCACGGCGCTCGACTGCACCAGGGGGTGCTCATCCAGGGCTGCCTCGATCTCCGCGGGATAGACATTCGAACCCCCGACCAGGATCATGTCCGTGCGCCGGTCCGCAAGATAAAGATAGCCGTCGGCGTCGAACCATCCGATGTCGCCCAGGGACTCCCAACCGCCGGGAAGAGTTCGGGCCTCGGCCCCGCGGTAATGATAGGAGGCTGGCGCACCGGCAGGTCTGCGCATGAAGATTTCGCCGGTCTCACCCGGAGGCAGGGGGTGGCCCTCGCCATCGAAGGCGCACATCTCGCCGACGGTGACACGGCCCACCGACCCACGATGCTCCAACCACTCCGCACCGCTGATGATGGTGACCGCCTGCGCCTCAGTGCCGGCATAGAGCTCCATGATCACGTCTGGGCCCAGCCAACGAATGAAAGCTTCTTTGAGCCACGGCGGACACGGTGCGGCGAGGTGCCAGAGTGTCTTGAGCGAAGAGACGTCATATTTCGCCCTCACCTCTTCCGGAAGGCGCCAGATCCGGCTCATCATCGTCGGCACGGTATAGACCCAGGTGGCCGTGTGCAGGGCGATAAGGCGAAGAGTCTCCTCGGCATCGAAACGCGGCATCACGATGAGGTGGGCGCCCTGGTTCAGGCCGCCGATCGCCGAGGTGAAGGGCCCATTATGATAGAGAGGACCGGGCATCAGCATAATGTCGTCAGGCGTGGAGCGGTAGGCTCCTGGCAGGTCCGGATTGAAGACGCCAGGGCCTCCGGACAGGATAAGTTTCGGTCGTCCGGTCGAACCTCCGGAGGTCGGGGCCTTGAAGATGGGGGCGGTGCGATCCGGAAGGTCCGAGTCGTCATCCGACAGCGCCATGAGCGAGGCGACATCGAAGCGGGGGCGGGAGCTTTCCAAACTGCTCCCGGCGATAAGAATGGGCGTCTCCGCGAGCGCCATCACCGCCTCGGCTTCGGCGGTGGGCAGGCGATATGAGATGGGTTGGGGCGTGGCCCCGACCTTCCACAGAGCATAACAGGCCTCGATGAAGTCGACGCTGTTGGGAAGGCCCAGGGTGACCAGATCGCCTTGTTTGACACCCGCCGACTCAAGTCCGCGCGCGAGGCGGTTAGTGCGCCGATTCAACTCCGACCAACTGAGGCTGCGGGTGTGGTCAGTGACGGCCGGGCGCTCACCCCGGGTCGCCGCCAATTGGCGGACTCGCGCACCGAGTGAGACGATTGCGGGGGCGGCGTCGCTCATGCGCGCCTCTGACCAACTGGATGGGAGGATGAAAGCCCGCCGTCCACCACCAGGGCATGGCCATTAACATAGGAGGAGTCGTCGCTAGCCAGAAACAGGGCCGCGCCGGCGATCTCGTCCGGCTCTCCGCCTCGAGTCAGCGGATTGAGTTGGCCGATTTTCTCTTGCGTTCCGCGCTCCCGCGCCATGCGATAGATCGGCGCCGTCATTCCCGTTTCGATCAGACCGGGACAGATCGCATTGACCCGAACTCCGGTTCCATAGAGCACATTGGCCGTCGTCTGGACGAGGTTCACCACCCCGGCCTTGCTGGCGCTGTAGGGTATGCCTCCGGCCCCTGAGCGCAGCCCGGCCACCGAGGCGGTGCAGATAATCGAACCCCGGCCTGCCGCCTTCATGATGGGGCTGGCGTGCTTGATGGCCAGGAACGGCCCCACCAGATTCACCGTCAGCAGATCAAGCCAGAAGGCCGCGTCCAGTTCCTCCATCGGCTTCCAGCCGCCGCTGATCCCGGCATTGGCGAAAACAGCGTCGAGACGTCCAAACTCACTCGCCGCCCGGTCGATCAATGCGACCACGTCGGCCTCCTCACCGGCGTTGCCCATGAAGGAGAAAGCCTTGCCGCCGGCGCCGCGGATGGCTTCGGCGGTCTCTTCGACGGTCTCTGAACGATCAAAACAGGCGACCGCCGCGCCTTCGGCGGCAAAACGCAGGGCTGTCGCGCGACCGATGCCGCTGCCAGCGCCCGTGACGACGGTTCCTCGGCCGTCCAGACGTCCCGGCATCAGCCGGCCTTCGCCACGGCCTTCTTTGGGTCGGGCGGAAGCGGCAGGCGCTCGAGCGAATAGAACTTGTCCTGCATGGAGGGCAGGGCCTCTGAAAGGATGGTCTCGACCGTCCACCCCTCCGGCTTGCTTGCAGTGTGGATCGGCCGGGGCTGGCTGTAGAGGATGATGTTCTCGCCGCTGGAACCGAAGATCTGGCCGGTGACCTTTCGGGCCTGGTCGGTGAGCAGGGCGACGGAGAAACGGGCGGGCTGATCCGCCCGGATGTTGGCCGCCATCTGCGCACGGCGAGCCGCCTGGGCTTCATCCTTAACTGGCACGGATTGCGTCATTCGCGTCCAGGCCACAGGCGCCAGGCAGTTGCAGCGGACGTTCTTCGAGGCGCCTTCCATGGCGATGATGCGCGACAGGCCGGCAATGCCCATTTTGGCGGCGCCATAGTTGGTCTGGCCAATATTGCCGATTATTCCGGATGTGGAGGTGAATAGAACATAGGCCCCCTCCTCCTGATTGCGAAAATGCTCGATGGTGGCGCGACAGACATTGAAGGTTCCGCGTAGATGAACCTCGATTACCCGATCCCAGTCTTCTTCGCTCATCTTGTGAAACATGCCGTCGCGCAGGATGCCGGCTGGATTGATCACACCGTGCAGCCCGCCGAAGGTGTCCAGAGCCTGCTCAACCATGCCCTTGACCGCCGTCATAGAGGTCACGGATTCCGAATTCGAAACGGCCTCACCGCCAGCGGCGCGGATCTCGGCGGCCACCATTTCGGCCGGCCCGGAGTCCCCTGGGTCGCCGCCCTTCAATCCTCCGCCCAGGTCATTGACCACCACTTTGGCGCCCTCGCGCGCGGCGATAAGGGCGCATTCGCGCCCGATGCCATTGCCGCCGCCCGTCACCAATACGACCTTACCCTCAAGCATGCCCATGCCGTGGTGCTCCTCCGCCAGTCATACGTGCGTTTGACTCTGCTTAGGCGAGGCAGGGTCGGCGGCGCAAGGTCGATCGAAGCGATTCTATCTTCACCGCGTCAGCGAGCCCTGGGCCAGCGCGCCTTGGGGGCTCCGAGAATCCCGCTGTGCGGGCGACGACCTTCATGGACCGGAGTTGGGTTCAAGGCTGGGACGACGGTCCCGGCGCCAAGACGCCTCGCAAACGCCTCCGGGTCGAGGGGGCGGTCGAACAGGTAGCCCTGGCCAAGGCGGCAGCCCTCTGCAAGGAGGAAATCCTTCTGAGCCTGGGTCTCGACGCCTTCGGCCATGATCTCCAGGCCTAGGCTGCGCGCCAGCCCGATCATTGAACGGACGATGGCGGCGTCGCTGGAGGGGGAACTCAAATTGCGGACAAAGGCCTGGTCAATCTTCACCGTATCGACCGGGAAATCGCGCAGGTATTTGAGCCCTGCGTGTCCGGCCCCGAAATCGTCGATGGAGATAGAGAAACCCATCGCGCGGAGCGTCTCCAGGTCGGTGAGGATCCTCGCTGAGGGCTCAAGCAGCAGGCTTTCGGTGAGTTCGAGGGTGA
>JAKBBV010000040.1 GCA_021808285.1 Pseudomonadota bacterium
TATTATTAGGAAACCGATGCTCTATCCTGCTGAGCTAACGGGACGGCGTGCGGCCTTTTAGGCGCCTGCAGGGCGTCAGACAACGGCGATCCCCTTTCGCGCCGCCTTCGCCCTCTCGACGCCGGCCAAGAATGCGGCCATCGAGGCGGCGCGACAGAAATTAAGGGGCGGCGATGTTCGAGAGCCTGAAGGAGATGGACCGGCGCCACTGGAGCGCCGCGGCGGCCGGGTTCCTGGGCTGGTCGCTGGACGCCTTCGACTTCTTCCTCATGGTGTTCATGTTCACCGCCATCGCGCGGGAATTCCACGCCCAGGTGGCGCAGGTGGCCGTGGCCAGCGCCGTGACCCTGGCGGCGCGGCCGTTCGGGGCGCTGTTCTTTGGTCTTCTCGCCGACCGGTTCGGCCGCCGGCCGGTGCTGATCGTCGATGTCCTGGCCTTCTCGATCCTGGAGCTGGCCTCGGCCTTCTCGCCCAACCTGACGACCCTGATCGTCCTGAGGGCCATGTTCGGCTTCGCCATGGGCGGGGAGTGGGGCGTGGGCGCGTCGCTGGCCCTGGAATCGATCCCGGCCAAGGCCCGGGGGCTGATCAGCGGCCTGCTCCAGGAAGGCTACGCCGTGGGCTATCTCCTGGCCTCGCTGGTCTTCTTCCTGCTGTTCGAGAAGATCGGCTGGCGCGGCATGTTCGTGGTCGGCCTGGCGCCCGCGCTGTTGGCCGGGTTCATCAGCCTGAGCGTTCACGAGTCCCCGGCCTTCGAGGCGCAGCACGCCGCCGCTTCCGGCGCCGGCGCGGCGCGGATCTGGCTCATCGGCCTTGGCGCCTTCGCCGTGGCCATGGCGCCGGTGCTGATCTCCGGCGGGCGGCCGGGCGCCACACTGACCCTGATCTATGCCCTGGATGTGCCCGTGGCCCTGGCCGGCCTGTGGTTCTTCCGTCGCCACTGGCGCCTGGGCCTCTATCTGGTCGGGCTGATGACCTGCTTCAATCTGCTCAGCCACGGCACGCAGGACCTCTATCCCACCTTCCTGACCCATCAGCACCATTTCGCCCCCGGCCTGGTGGGCCCGCTCACCGCGCTCGGCAATCTGGGGGCCCTGGTGGGAGGCGTCACCGTGGGGGCCGTGTCAGAGAGACTGGGTCGGCGGCGGGCGATCCTGGCGGCGGCGGCGGGGGCGCTCTTGGTCATCCCGCTCTGGGCCTATTCCCAGAACCTCGCCCTGCTGGCCCTCGGCGGATTCCTCATGCAGGTCATGGTTCAGGGGGCGTGGGGGGTGATCCCGGCGCACCTCAACGAACTGGCGCCGGCGACCGAGAGGGGGGCCTTTCCCGGCTATGTCTATCAGCTCGGCAATCTCATCGCCTCGGGCCTGATCGTCTGGCAGGCGCGGTTCGCCGAGTCTCGCGGTGGCGACTATGCCCTCGCCATGGCCCTGACCGCCGGTGTGGTCGCCGTTCTGGTGGCCGCCGCCACCCTTCTGGGGCCCGAGCGACGCGGCGCCGCGTTCGCCTGACGCTCTGACGAAGCCCCGCTCAGCCCCGGCGCGCCCGGCGGACCGCGCTGTCCACCAGGATCAGAGCCAGGCCGGCGAATAGCAGCAAGGGCGCGGCCGGGCTGTGAGGCAAGAGGCGCGGCAAGGCCAGGACGGCGAAGACCAGCCAGGCGAGGATGAAGGCCGCGAACCGGCCGTCATCGATGAACAGACCGACCGCCTCGCCCCAGATCGCGCGCAGAAGCGAGAGGAAGGCTCTCACGCCAGGGCCTCGCGCGGCGCGGCGCAGAGACGTCGGGCGAAGAGCGCGGTCAGGAGGTAGCCCGCGACCAGGCCGGCCAGCGAGAGATCTCCACCCGGCCAGGCCAGGCCCGCGCCTTCGCCGATCCAGAAGGTCCCGAAGGCGCACAGCAGCACCCCGACGCCGAACTTGAGCGTGTTCTCCGGGACCATGGCCAGGGGACGGTGCAGGATGAAGCCGAGAGCGATGACAAGCAGCAGGGCCGCGCCGGCGCCAAGGCTGGCGGCGGCCAGGGCCGAGGGGCCGGCGGCGCCCAGGGCCACGACGATGAACGCCACCTCGACCCCCTCGATCAGGGTGATCTTGAAGGCGGTGGAGACCGCGACCGCATCCAGAGCGCGCGCCGCGCGAGGGGACCTGTCCGGTCCGCTAAGGGCTCGCCGCTCCTTCTCGAAAGCCGCAGCCTCGTCATGCAGGGGGATGACGCCGGCGGCGCGCAGGACCGCCTTGCGCAGCCAGCGCATGCCAAACAACAGGAGGAGCGCGCCGAGCCCGAGCTGCAGCAGGCGGACCGGAACCGCCAGGATCGCCGGGCCGAGCGCGGCGGTGAGTCCGGCCAGAACCAGAAGGGCGAGGCCGGCGCCGGCGAGTGCGCTGCGCCAGCCCCTGGTCACGCCCACGGCCAGAACCACGGTGAGGGCCTCGACGAACTCCACCAGGGAGGCCATCAAGGCCGCCAGGACCGTGGGTGCGGCCTGGGCGAAGGTCACGGCCGCGCGATCTTCTCTGAGACGGGAGCGGTCACGCCGCCTTGCGCAGAGACTTCTGCAGCATGTCGATGGCGGCGTCGCGATCGATCTGCTCGATGGCGGCGACCTCCCGGGCCATGCGGTCCAGCGCGCTCTCATAGAGCTGGCGCTCGGAATAGGACTGCTCCGGCTGGGTCTCTGAGCGGTAAAGGTCGCGCACCACCTCGGCGATGGAAACGAGGTCGCCGGAGTTGATCTTGGCCTCATATTCCTGAGCGCGACGGCTCCACATGGTGCGCTTGATCCGGGCGCGACCCTTGAGGGTGGTGAGCGCCTTGACCACGATATTCCCTTCGGCGAGGCCACGCAGACCGGCGGTGCGGGCTTTGCGGGTGGGGACGCGCAGGGTCATCTTCTCGTGCGCGAAAGTGATGACATAGACCTCCAGGGACATGCCGGCCACGCTCTGAGTCTCAACGCCGACGACGGAACCGACGCCGTGCGCCGGATAAACCACACTGTCCCCAACCCTGAATTCGAGTTCGGTCTGAACGTCCATGCGAGATCGTCTCCTTTGCGCCGCGCCGTTCGGGAACACGAACCGACGCCAGAGCGGAACAGGCGATGCCCCGCTCAAATGTGCAAAAAGCCCTCAGGCTGTTCCTTGAATAGAGATCGTGCCTCGTCCGAACCCCACCGGCGGACGCTCGCCGATCAACTGGCGCGCCTTATACCCTATTTTCCGGCATGATTGAAGACTCACGAGATTCGGACGCCGGAGGCGAGGCCAAGGCCGGCCGGGCGCGGCCTCAGGAGCCCTGGCCGGGCTTCTCGCTGAAGTACTTCTCGAACTTGTCCGTCTCGCGCTCAAAATCCGCGGCGTCGGCCGGGGGTTCGCCCTTCAGGGTGATGTTGGGCCAGATCTTGGCGTAGTCGGTGTTGATCCGCAGCCACTTGCCGTCGGGGTCGTCCTCCGTGTCGGGCTTGATGGCGTCGACCGGGCATTCGGGCTCGCACACCCCGCAGTCGATGCACTCATCGGGGTTGATGACCAGGAAGTTCTCGCCCTCGTAGAAGCAGTCCACGGGGCAGACCTCCACGCAGTCCATGAACTTACATTTGATGCAGGGATCGGTAACGACATAGGTCATCGGGCGCTCGGGCTCATGGCGTGGGACGGAAACCTGTCGGCGGGGTCGGGTCGGACGCGACCAAGCCCCTCGGCGGCGGGGCGCCGGCCGGGGAGCGTCTTTCTGAAGACGATGCCGAAATTGTCAATGGCGGGGACGCAGGGAACGCTCATAACCCCATCCTGGCGAGGGACGCCCCGGCATCTGGGGCAGGGGAGACGTCCGCCGCGGCATAGAGCTTCCGGGCTTCGGCGGGCGGACCGCGTCTGAGGCCTGGAGCCAGGACGCGCACGCAGACCAGGCGACCGCCCAGAGCGAATGTCAGCTGATCTCCGATCCGCACGCGACGGGAGGCCTTGTCGAGACGCTTTGTCCCGCCCTCGCGCGTGAGGCGGATGCGCCCGCTGTCGGCCAGGAGGGCCGCGTCGGACCGGGTCTTGCACAGCCTCGCCCGCCACAGCCAGACATCCACCCGGCAGCCCTCGGCGTCCGGAGGCGCCTGCGCGGGTCCTGGAGGTCCCGGCCCGGTCATGGGCTCGACCTCGCGGAGGCGACCCGTCGCCGGGGCGGGCGCCGCGACCGGCGACCCGGTGCGACGGGGGCCGGGGGGGCGGCCAAGGGGGCAAGCGCCGCGAAGGGTGAGGACGGCGCCAGCCTGGGCGGCGTCTGCCCGCGCTCAGCCCTGCGCCGCCGCCAGAGAAGGTCGCCTTCGGCGCCGAGGGGCCTGAGGCGCTGAAAGCCCAGCGCCGTCATGATCAAGCTGGCCTGCGCTGCGGTCCAGCCCAGTTCGGCCAGGGTTGCGCGGGTCAGGCGCAGGGCGGGTTGGCCGGGGGCGGGCCGCAGCGCCGACTCCAGCCGGTCCAGCGCCGTCAGCGAAAGCGCGCAGTCTCCAGCCCGGACGTGGCCGGCCAGGGCCAGGGTGCGATCGGCTGGCGCGGATGTCTCCAGGGGAACCGCCGGCCCGGCCGGGATGAGCCGGGCGGTCTCGGCGCACGAGGCGCGGGTCAGGAGCGCCCGGGCCAGCGGCGGCGGATCGCGAAGTTCTGGCAGGTAAAGGGCGAAGGCCCCGAAATGAACGCCCAATGTCTTGAGTTCGCGGCGTTCCGCCCGGCTGAGCGCGGCCAACTCCCGCTCCAGCCCCCGGCGCGCGATGGCCCCACCGGCCTCCCAGAGGCGGAAGGCGAGGCCACGCACCAATCCCCGCACCGCCCCTGACGCCAGCGCCTGATCGAGTGCGCAAAGGCCGGGCAGGAATCGCGCCGCCTCACCGGCGACGAAGGCTTCGAGGCGCCGCTGGGCCCGCTCGCGCGCCGCTTCCGGGCCAAGCTCGCCCAGAAGGCGGCAGGAGGGTTTGAAGGGATCGGCGCCGACAAGGACCGCGGCGGCGTCTCCGCGCCAGGTCAGAACCCCGTCCGGCAGAACCGCGAAGGCCTCGTCGGGGGACCGGGCCAGGGCCCCTAGACGCCGCGCTACCTCGGGAGTGACGGCCTTGTGGATCGCCGCCCGCAAGGCGCGATGCTCCAGGGGTCCCTCGCCTGAGGCAGGCTCGAAGCGTACGCCCCGCAGCCGGCCGACGAACTCGCCCTCCACGCTCACCCTCCCCTCGGGGCCGACCCCGGCCAGGAGCTCGGCCCGATCGTTCAGGCTCTTCATGAGAACGCTGGTGCGGCGGTCGACGAAGCGCGCCATGAGCCGCTCGTGCAGGGCGTCGGAGAGACGGTCCTCCAACTCGCGCGTGCGTTCGCGCCAGTGGTCGGGCTCGGCCAGCCAGTCGGGCCGATGGGCGATGTAGGCCAGGGTCCGCACCCCGGCCAGCCGGGCCGAAAGGGCGTCAATCTCCCCGTCTGTGCGGTCAAGACCTCCATGCTCGCGGGCCATCCAGTCCTGAGGCACGCGGCCCCCGCGGCCGTTCAGCCAGCCGAACAGGCCGCGCACCAGGCTCAGATGGTCATCGGGGCTGATCTTGCGGAAGTCCGGCGTCTGGCAGACTTCCCAAAGGCGCAGGGTCTCCGCCCGACCAAAGGTCTCGGCGCGAAATCCGGGATCCGCCGCCAGTTGCCGCAGGGTGCGCTCGTCCAGGGCCTCTTCCGAGGCGCGAAGTCCCTCGGCCGGGGGTGAGGCGGAGAGCGAGGACATCAGGGCCGGGACCCCGGCGAAATCGAGGTCGCCATTGCGCCACAGCGCATGGTCGAGGGCGGCGAACCGGTGATCCTCAACCGCCGAGATCAGCTCCTCGGGCATGGGGTCGGCGCCGCCGGTCACGCCGAAGGTCCCGTCGCGGCGATACCGTCCCGCCCGCCCGGCGATCTGGGCGACCTCGGCGGCGCGCAGCTCCCGCCAGCGTCGGCCGTCGAACTTGGACAGCCCGGCAAAGGCCACATGGTCCACATCCATGTTGAGACCCATGCCGATGGCATCGGTGGCCACCAGGAAATCCACTTCGCCGGACTGGTAGAGCGCCACCTGGGCGTTGCGCGTGCGCGGGCTGAGCGAGCCCATGACCACGGCGGCCCCGCCCCTCTGGCGGCGGATCAGCTCGGCGATGGCGTAGACCCGCTCGGCCGAGAAGGCGACAACGGCGCTGCGCTTGGGCAGGCGCGTCACCTTGCGCATTCCCGATGAGGTGAGGGCGGAGAATCGCTCGCGCTCGACGATTTCCGCCATGGGCAGGAGGCGGCGGACCAGGGGGCGCAGGGTCGCCGCCCCTAGCAACAGGGTCTCGTGCTCGCCCCGCGCGTGGAGCAGGCGATCGGTGAAGATGTGGCCGCGCTCCGGGTCGGCGGCGAGCTGCGCCTCATCCAGCGCCAGGAACTCCACCCGACGCTCCAGCGGCATGGCCTCGGCGGTGCAGACATAATAGTGCGGCCTGGGCGGCAGCAGTTTTTCCTCGCCGGTGATGAGGGCGACGGCCGAAGCGCCCCGCGCCTTGACCACCCGGTCATAAACCTCCCGCGCCAGGAGCCGCAGCGGCAGGCCGATCATGCCGGAGGCGTGGCCCAGCATCCGTTCGACCGCCAGGTGGGTCTTGCCGGTATTGGTGGAGCCAAGGACGGCGACGACGCGCGGCGGATCACCCTCTGCGTCGCGTCGCGGATGGCGCGAGGATTCTGTAGCGGCGGATCGGGCGCGCATCTCCCGCAGCATGTGGGGTTTCGCGGCTCGCGCGCAATCGGCAAACACGCCGGATCGGCCGGTTGATCGTCCCGTTAATGACGGCTGAACGCGCAGGAGAACATCCACGCAACAAATCGCGTCCGAATCGGCTTTGGACCCACGATTGCGATTTCGTTCCCTACGAGGTCTTGTGGCTCCGGCGACGCAAGGCACAAGGGGGATCGTCGGACCTCGGGCCTCCCGAGACGGACCAGGACCTCCGGCCACACCCTAAGGCCGCCGCCGGCGCCCGACGCGTTAACGCACGCTGAACGGGAACCAGAACATCCGTGCAACGAATCGCGTCCGAATCGGTGTTCTTCCCGCGATTGCGATTTCGTTCCCTACGAGGTCTTGTGTGTCCCACAAGGGGAGCCACAAGTGCTTTCATGACCTGGTCGCCACAGACCTATCTGCTGTTCGAGGCCGAGCGGACCCGGCCGGTGCGCGAGCTTCTGGCCTTGGCCGCCTCCGAAACCGACGGTCGGGGCGTGGTCGGCCGGGCGGTGGATGTGGGCTGCGGCCCGGGCAATTCCACCGAGGCCCTGATCGCCCGTTTCCCCAACGCGGCGGTGGAGGGGCTCGACAGCTCGCCGGAGATGGTCGAGGCGGCCCGGCGCCGCTTGCCGGGGATCGCTTTCGCTCAGCGCGACCTGCGCGACTGGCTGAGCGCGCCGGGAGAGCCGTGCGACGTCATTCTTTCCAATGCGGTGCTGCAATGGGTCCCGAACCATTGGGAGCTGTTTCCGGCCATGGCCGCGGCCCTCGCCCCTGGCGGCATCCTGGCTCTGCAGATGCCGGACAATGTCGATGAGCCCTATCACAGGCTCATGCGCGAGACCGCCGGCGAGGGGCCTTGGGCGGAGCGGTTGGCCGAGGCCCGGGCAAGTCGCGGGCGCCTGCTGGCGCCGGCGGACTATTATGTGCGCCTCAAGCCGCTGTTCGGGCGGGTGACGATCTGGCGCACCGTCTATGGCCTGCCCATGCCCTCGGTGGATGGGATCATCTCCTGGTTCTCCTCCACCGCTCTTCGTCCCTATCTCGCCGCCCTCGACCCGCCGATGAAGAAGGCCTTTCTGGGCGCCTACCGAGCGCGTCTCTCAGAGGCCTATCCCCCCCTGGCCGACGGGACGGTGTTCATCGAATTTCCCCGCCGTTTCCTGCTGGGCGAGGGGGCCCATGAAGACCACGCATAGAGGATCCTGCCATTGTGGGCGTGTGCGTTTCGAAGTGGACGCGGAAATCGATCACGCGCGGGTCTGCGACTGCTCCATGTGCCGTCGCAGAGGGGCCCTCAACTTCCGCGTAGCCCCGCAAGACCTGCGTCTCTTGACCCCTATTGAAGACCTCACGCTCTACCAATTCCACACCCTGACCGCGAAGGACTATTTCTGTCCCGTCTGCGGCATCCAGCCCTTCCGCCGCGCCCGCACCGCGCCGGACCTGTGGACGATCAATCTGCGTTGCCTCGAAGATGTCGATCTGGACGCTCTGGAGATCGTGCACGTTCAGGGGAGCCGACTTCCCTGACCGGCCGCGGCGGTAGCCAGAGGATTCCTCCGGACGTTTCCCCCACTGACCTCGCCATTGACGCCTGGGAGGCCTTCCGACTATATCGCCGCCTCCCCGAGCAGGGGCCGACCCTGACGCGTCCGTTCCCACGGGCGCTTGCGTCGTTTCTGGAGATTGAGAGAACCGCCATGTCCCGCCGTTGCGAGCTCACGGGCGTCGGCCCGATGGTCGGCCACAATGTCAGCCACTCGAACGTGAAGACCAAGCGCCGCTTCCTGCCGGCGCTGGCTACGGCGAGCCTGCAGTCCGACGCGCTTGGCCGCAGCTTCACCCTGAATATTTCCAACGCCGCCCGCCGCACGCTCGACTTCCGCGGCGGCCTCGACGTCTTCCTGCTGAAGGCCCGCGACGAAGCCCTCTCGACCCGCGCGCTCAAGATCAAGCGTCAGGTCAAGGCCAAGATGGCCGAAGCCAAGGCCTGATCCCGGCCCAGGGCGATCTGCGCTCCGGCTCGAGGGCCGCGCGCGTCTGAGTTTAGCCGAGTTTGATCTCCTCCAGCCGCTGACGCAGGAAGGCGTCGGCCGTGATCGGTCCCGGATAGCGGTCGGGCCGCGCCGTGGAGATACAGCCGGGTAAGGTCTGGATGACGAAGTCCGGCCGGAAGTGGACGAAGAACGGCGCCGAATAGCGCGCCACGCCCCGCCGGGAGCCCTGCGGATTGACCACGCGATGAGTGGTCGAGGGCAGGACGTCATTGGCCAGACGCGCCAGCATGTCGCCGATATTGACCACCACCGCGCCAGGCGGCGGACTCACCGCGAGCCAGGAGCCGTCCGCCTCCAGAATCTCCAGACCGGCCTCTTCCGCCCCGAGCAGCAGGGTGATCGCGTTGATGTCCTCGTGAGCGCCGGCGCGCAGGCCTTCGGCCGCCCCCTCGATCGGCGGATAGTGCAGCAGGCGAAGGATGCTGTTGCCGTCGCGCGCCGCGTCGGCGAGGAATCGCTCCTCCAGGCCAAGATGCAGGGCGAGAGCGCGCAACAGACGCTCCCCCAGGGCATCGAGGGCGTCGTAGAGCGATGACAAGGAGGCGCGAAAGCCCCGCGGGGCGTCGGGCCAGAGGTTGGCGGGCATGACCGCGCTCAAGGGATGGCCCGGCGGCAGCTCCCGGCCCACATGCCAGAACTCCTTGAGATCGCTGAGGGTGGCGCCCTTGGCCGTCTCGACGCCAAAGGGCGTATAGCCGCGCTGCCCCTGGCCGCCGGGAATATGGAAACGGCGCTTTTCGGCCTCGGGCCGGGCGAAGAAGGCCTTCACATCGTCCAGGGCGCGGGCGATGAGCGCTGGATCGAGGCCCGCCTCGCTCACCACAGCGAACCCCCGCGCGGCGAAGGCGCCGCCCAAGGCTGCGGCGAAGGCGTCAGGATCGGCGTCCTGAAGGGTCAGGGGGATGGGTTCGAGTGGGCGGGTCATGGCGAGGCTTAAGGACTCACGAGCCGGGCGCGAAATCAACCATTGCGATCTTCCCCCCGAATGGGCCTCTCGCCGTGGGCGAAGGGTCGCTATAAAAGGTCGGCGCGTGGGGCCTCATATTCAAAGACGCGCCATAGCCGTCGTCCCAGGGAGTGCGAACCGCAAACGTGGCCCAGAAAACCTGTGCGAGCGCCGAGGCGGCGCTGGAAGGCGTCATCTTCGACGGCATGACCATCATGTCCGGCGGCTTCGGTCTGTGCGGCATTCCGGAGAACCTGATCCGGGCGATCCGCGATTCCGGAGTCAGGGGACTGACCGTGATCTCCAACAATTGCGGGGTCGATGGTTTCGGCCTCGGCCTGCTGCTGGAGGCGGGCCAGATCGACAAGATGGTCAGCTCCTATGTCGGCGAGAACAAGCTGTTCGAGCAGCTCTATCTCAGCGGCAAGCTGCAGCTCGAGTTCAATCCCCAGGGCACCCTGGCTGAGCGCATCCGCGCCGGCGGGGCGGGAATCCCTGCCTTTTTCACCAAGACCGGCGTGGGCACGGTCGTGGCCGAGGGCAAGGAGACCCGGGAGTTCGATGGTGAGACCTATGTCATGGAGCGGGCGCTGACCGCGGACCTGGCCATCGTCAAGGCCTGGAAAGGCGATAGGGAGGGCAATCTGGTCTATCGAAGAACGGCGAGGAACTTCAATCCGATGATGGCGACTGCCGGGCGCACCACCCTGGCGGAAGTCGAGCATCTGGCGGAGACCGGAACCCTGGACAAGGACGCGATCCATACGCCGGGCATCTATGTCGACCGCATATTTCAAGGCGCGGTGTTCGAGAAGCGGATCGAACAGCTGACCACGCGACCGCGCGTCGCCGCCGGGGAGAGCGTCTGATGGCCTGGACCCGCGACGACATGGCGGCCCGGGCGGCTAAGGAGCTGCGCGACGGCTTCTATGTGAACCTCGGCATCGGCATCCCGACCCTGGTGGCCAATCACATCCCGCCGGACATGAGCGTGACACTGCAGAGCGAGAACGGCATGTTGGGGATGGGCCCCTTCCCGTTCGAGGGCGAGGCCGATCCGGATCTCATCAACGCCGGCAAGCAGACCATCACCGAACTGCCGGATTCGTCCTATTTCTCCAGCGCCGACAGTTTCGCCATGATCCGCGGCGGCCACATCGCGCTGTCGATCCTGGGCGGCATGCAGGTCTCCATGGACGGCGATCTGGCCAACTGGATGGTGCCCGGCAAGATGGTCAAGGGCATGGGCGGGGCCATGGATCTGGTGGCGGGGGTTCGCCGGGTCGTGGTGGTCATGGATCATGTGGAAAAGTCAGGGGCGCCCAAGCTGCTGCGCCGCTGCACCCTGCCGCTCACCGGCAAGGGCGTGGTCGACCTTCTGATCACCGATCTGGGCGTCTTCGAGATCGACCGGAAAGGCCGGGGCGGCGTCACCCTGATCGAGCGCGCGCCAGGGGTGAGCGTGGAGGAGATCCGCGCCAGGACCGAGGCCCCGTTCACTATCGCGGCTGGCTGATCAAGATCCGTTCGGAGAGGAAACGCTTTTCATGAAGATCACCCTGTGGCGCGCATTTGGCGCAGCCGGAGCGCTGGCGGCGATCGCCGGCGCCGCCCAGGCGGCGGACTCGCTGACGAGATTTCAGGATGTGAGCCTGTCGCCCGACGGGTCGAAGATCGCCGCCATCGAGCAGGTGCGGTCCCTCAATGCCTCGACCGTGGCTCCGCACGGGCCGGTGGTGGTGCGCGACGCGCGCACGGGGGCGGTTCTGGCGCACTATGATCCCTGCGGCGGCTGCGCCTATTCCGGTCTCGCCTGGTCGCCGACCGGAGATCGTCTGGCCTTCATCGCCGCTCAGCGAGATCCAGCGCTGGCCACGGTCGAGGTGGCTCAGGGCGGAAAGGTGAGCGCCGTGGCCCAGATTGGCGGCGTCGCCCAGCAGCCGCGCTTTTCGCCCGATGGCGCGATGATCGCCTTCATGGCCACGCCCGGCGCGCACAAAGAGACCGGCGCCGTGGAGGCCGGGGCCCGGCAGGTCGGCGATATCGGGGCCTTGGAGACGGCCGACGAAAAGCGCTTGGGCGTGGTCCCGGCCGCCGGCGGAGAGGTCCGATTTGTCTCTCCCGCCGACACCTTCATCTATGAATATGACTGGCGACCTGACGGAAAGGGGCTGGTGGCCACGGCCGCCAAGGGCAATGGCGACGATAACTGGTGGATCGCCACGCTCGTGAATGTCGATCTGGCCTCGGGCGAGGCCCGGCTCATCGCCGCCCCTGCGATGCAGATGAACATGCCGCACGTGTCGCCGGATGGCCGGACGGTCTACGTCATCGGCGGGCTGATGAGTGATTTTGGTCCCTCGGGCGGCGATCTCTACGCCATTCCGATAAGCGGCGGGACGCCCGTGGACATCACCCCCGGCGTGAAGGCCACCTATACCTCCCTGGCCGGCTTCCGCGGCGATCATCTGGCGGCGGTGCGGCTGGCGGGAGATCAGTCTCAGGTCGTCCTGGTCGATCCCGGGAGCGGAGCGGCGCAAATCCTGTTCTCGGGGCCCGTGACGGTCTCGGCCAATGAGGGCGTGGACGCCTTTGCGACCGGCGGCAATGTCAGCTTTAGCGCGGACGGCCGTCGCTTCGCGGCCGAGCGTCAGGATTTCGTCCATGCGCCGGAGCTCTATGCCGGGGATAGCCACGGCCTGGTCGCCCTGACGGCCACGAACGCCGCCCTGCCCGCCCAGACCGAAGCCCAGAGCGTGACCTGGAGCCATGAGGGCGAGACCGTCCAGGGCTGGCTGCTCAAGCCGCTCAATCCCGGTCCCGGCAAGCATCCCCTGATCATGCACGTTCATGGCGGCCCAAGCTCGGCCGTGACCCCGACCTATGTGACGTCCGACGCCCAGGCCCTCTTCCCGATCGTCGAATGGCTGCGGAAGGGCTATTATGTGTTCTTCCCCAATCCGCGCGGCAGCTATGGCCAGGGCGAGGCCTTCACCCGGGCCAATATCCGCGATTTCGGCGGCGGCGACCTGCGTGACGATCTGGCCGGAATCGACAAGGTCGAGACCCTGGCGCCGATCGACGACAAGCGCCTGGGCGTGTTCGGCCACAGCTATGGCGGCTTCACGGCCATGTGGACCGTGACTCACACCCATCGCTTCGCCGCAGCCATCGCCGGAGCCGGGATCGCCGACTGGATCAGCTATTATGGCGAGAACGGCATCGACAAATGGATGATCCCGTTCTTCGGCGCCTCGGCCTATGACGACCCGGCCATCTATGTGAAGCTGTCGCCCCTGACGACGATCAAGGATGCCCGCACCCCGACCCTCATCTATGTGGGTGAACGCGACGTCGAGTGTCCTTCGCCTCAGAGCTTCGAGTTCTGGCGCGCTCTCAAGGCGGTGGGCGTGCCGACCGAGCTGATGGTCTACGCCGGACAGGGCCACGCCATCCGCGACCCGGCGGATCTGGCCGATCTGCGCCAGAGACAGCTCGCCTGGTTCGACCGCTATCTTGGGACCGGGTCTTGAGGCCGGCGCCCGTTCCCGCGGAGTTCGGCGCGCACCGCGCCATCTGGGTCGGCTATCCGAGCCATGCCGAGCTGTGGCGCGAGGATCTGGGCCCGGCTCAGGCGGAGACCGCCGGCCTGGTTCGCGCCCTGGCGGGTCCGGGGCGGGAGGAGGTCAAGCTGCTGGTGCGCGGGCCGCAGGCCCTGGCCGACGCCGCGCGGCGCCTGGGCGGGGCGCCCGGCGTGGAGATCGTGGCCGGTGAGTTTGGCGACATCTGGCTGCGTGATACGGGCCCGATCTTTTATGCCCGCGACCGGGCGGCGGCCTTCAAGTTCAATGGCTGGGGCGGCAAATATGTCCTGGAAGGGGACGACAAGGTGGCCGGCCAGATCGGCGGCGCGCAGGGCGCGGAGCTGACAAGTTGGGATTTCGTCCTGGAGGGCGGAGCCCTCGACCATGACGGGGCGGGGACGGCGATCACCACCCGCCAGTGCCTGCTCAACGCCAACCGCAATCCCGGCTGGACCGAGGCGCGGGCGGAGGCGGCCTTGGCGGAGGCGTTGGGGGTGCGCAAGGTGATCTGGCTCGACGAGGGCCTCATCAACGACCATACCGACGGGCATGTGGACAATCTCGCGAGATTCGTCGCCCGGGGAGTGGTCGCCTGTCCGGTCGCCGCCGCGGCCGATGACCCGCATGCCGCCATCTATGACGCCGCCGCCGCTGCCCTGGCCCGCGCTGCCGACGCCGACGGCCGCCCCCTGCGCGTCGTCCGGGTCCCGGCGCCCGGCCGGGTCCTGGATGCGGAGGGCGAGGTCGCTCCGGCCTCGCACATGAACTTCATCATTGCGCCGGGCGCGGTCATCGTCCCCACCTATGATCGCGAACGGACGGCGGCGAAGCTGGCGCTTCGGGCCCTGGCCCCGGTCTTTCCGGGACGTCGGATGATCGGCCTTTCCGCTCGCTCGCTCCTCAGCGGCGGGGGCGCCTTTCACTGCATCAGCCAGCAAATCCCCGCCTGATGGACCGCACTCTGACCCTCGCCGGCCTCCAGGCCTCTTTCGGCGCCGACCTGGCGGCCAACCTCGCCCTTGTGACGGAGATGATCCGTAAAGCGGCGGCCGCGGGCGCCCAGCTCATCCTCCCGCCGGAGCTGTTTCAAGGCCCTTATTTCTGCGTCAGTCAGGACGAGCGCTGGTTCGCTGGCGCCCATCCCTGGCGCGAGCATCCCTGCGTCCTCGCCCTGGCGCCCCTGGCCCAGGAACTGGGCGTGGTTCTGCCGATCTCGATCTTCGAGAGAGAGGGGCCGCACTATTTCAACAGCCTGGTGATGATTGACGCCGACGGCGCGCCGCTGGGCGTCTATCGCAAGAGCCACATCCCCGACGGGCCTGGCTATCAGGAGAAATATTACTTCCGCCCTGGCGACACCGGCTTTCGCGTCTGGGAAACCCGTCATGGACGGATCGGCGTCGGCATCTGCTGGGACCAATGGTACCCCGAGGCGGCCCGAGCCATGGTCCTGATGGGGGCGGAGGTTCTGCTCTATCCCACCGCCATCGGCAGCGAGCCGCACGATCCCAGCCTGGATACCGCAGCCCCGTGGCGCCGGGCCATGCAGGGCCATGCGGTGTCGAACATCATTCCTGTGGCCGGGATCAACCGCACGGGCTTCGAGCCTTGGCCCGGCTATCCGGGGGGCGGCCAGACCTTCTATGGCTCCAGCTTCATCGCCGATCACCGGGGCGAGCTGATCTCCAGTCTCGGCCGGGATGAGACAGGGATCGTGTGCGCGACGCTGGACCTCGACTTTCTCGCCACCCACCGGGCCGCCTGGGGCTTTTTCCGCGACCGGCGGCCTGATCTCTACGGACCGCTCACCAGCCCTCGCCCGGCCTGATCCGCCCTCACGTCTCGCCGGAGCTCCGATGCCAAGACCTTCCCTCGTGATCTCGCTGGCCGGCCTCCTGGCGGCGGGCGCAGCCTTCGCCCAGACCTCGTCCTCTGGACCGGTCGACCCGGAGCGGATGGCGCAGACGGTCAAGGCTCTGGCCTCTGACCCGTTTCAGGGACGCGCTCCGGGAACTCCGGGCGAGGCGGTGACGGTCGATTATCTGATCGCGCGGTTCAAGGCGCTCGGCCTCCAGCCCGGCGGTCCCGGCGGCGCCTGGACCCAGCCCGTGCCTCTGCTGCGCACCCGGCTGGGACAGCCCCGGATCCTGCGCCTCACCGGCCTTGGCGCGCCCGTGGACATGGTGGAGGAGCAGACGATCTCGCTGGGCACCGCGCGGCCGGTGGACGAGGTGGACATCCGCCAGGCGCCGTTGGTCTTCGTCGGCTATGGCGTGAATGCGCCCGAGCGCGGCTGGGACGACTTCAAGGGCGTGGATCTGAAGGGGAAGGTGGCCGTCTTCCTGGTCAATGACCCGGACTTCGAGGCGGCGCCCGACGAGCCGGTCGCCGGAAAGTTCGGCGGCAGGGCCATGACCTATTATGGCCGCTGGACATACAAGTACGAGGAGGCGGCGCGGCGCGGCGCCATCGCCGCTCTGATCGTCCATGAAACGCCCGGCGCCGGTTATGGCTGGTCGACGGTGACCGCGCCTCAGGGCGAAACCTTCGACATCGTGCGCGGCAAGGACGACGCTCAGCCGGTCCTTCTGGAGGGGTGGCTGCAGCGCGACTTCGCCGTGGCGCTTTTCCGTCGTGCGGGTCTCGACTTCGAGGCTCAGAAGCGCTCCGCGCGGCGGGCCGACTTCCACCCCGTGGCCCTGGGCGGGGCCGCCCTCACGGCAGAGATTCCAGTCAGCCATACCGTGATGGAAAGCCGCAATGTCCTGGCCAAGATCGAGGGCGCCGCCCGGCCGGATGAGACCGTCATCTATGGCGCGCACTGGGACGCCTACGGGATCGGGGCGCCTGACGCCAGCGGCCAGACGATCCGGCGCGGGGCAAATGACGACGGCCTCGGCGTCGCCGGAGAACTCGAGATCGCCCGGGCCTTCGCCGCCGGGCCGCGCCCCCAGCGCACCGTGGTCTTCGCCGTCTGGACCGCGGAGGAGCGCGGGCTTCTCGGCTCGGAGACTTATGCCAGCCACCCCATCTATCCACTGTCCAGGACCGCAGCCAACCTCACCATGGACGTCCTGCAGACGGCGGGCCCGTCGCGCGACGTGGTGCTCGTGGGCGCCGGTCAGGACAGCCTGGAGCGGGATTTCGCCCGCGCCGCCGCGGCGCAGGGACGCACGGTGACGCCCGATCCGCATCCGGAAAAGGGGCTGTTCTACCGCGCCGACCACTTCTCCTTCGCCAAGCGCGGCGTGCCGACCCTGCTCCTGATGGGCATGGCCGGAGGGCCCGATCTGATTCAAGGGGGGCGCGCGGCCGGGGAGGCCTGGGTCGATGACTATACCGCGCACTGCTATCACAAGACCTGCGACGACTGGAGCCCGGCCTGGGATCTGCGCGGCGCGGCGGCGGATGTGGACCTCTTCTATGATGTGGGCCGAGAGGTGGCCAATTCCGACGCCTGGCCAGGCTGGAACCCGGGCTCGGAGTTCGCCGCCGTCCGCGCCGCCTCAGACGCCGCCCGGCGATGAGGGGGACTGGACGGGCCGCCCCGACGCGCCTTGATCCCATGAAGACCTTCCTCGCCCTCGCACTCGGATTGGCCATGACCGCGCTTTCCGCCCACGCCGCTTCGCCCGCTTCTCAGGGGCCCAGACTCACGCCTGAACGCGTTTTCGCCAGTCCCTCGATCTCCGGACCGGCGGCGCGGGGCGTGAAGGTCTCGCCCGACGGACGCTGGGTGAGTTGGCTCAAGCCCCAGGAGAAAGACCAGTTCCGCCTCGACCTTTGGGCCGCGCCGACGGCCGGAGGCGACCCGCGGCGGGTGATCTCCGCCGATGTGGTCGAGCCGCCGGGCGAGGCTCTCGACCCGGCCGAAAAGGCGCGGCGCGAGCGTCAGAGACTGGCGGCCCTGCACGGCGTCGTCGATTACGACTGGGCCGAGACCGGCGATAAGGTCCTGATCCCCGCGGCGGATGGCTTGTTCCTGGCCGATATCGCCACGGGAGAGGCGACAAAGCTCACCGGCGCGGGGGCCATCGACGGCCGGCTGTCCAGGCGCGGCGCCTATGTGGGTTTCGTCCGGGAAGGGACCCTGTTCGTTCAGAGCCTGGCCACGGGCGAGAAGACCCAGATCAGCCCCAAGGCCGAGGGCGGGGTCAGCTTTGGCGTCGCCGAGTTCGTCGCCCAGGAGGAGATGGGCCGCTATGACGGCTACTGGTTCTCGCCCGACGAGACCTGGATCGCCTATGCCCGCGTGGACGAGTCCCAGGTCCAGATCGCCCACCGTCTGGAGGTCGGAACCGACGGGGTGCGGATCGTCGATCAGCGCTATCCCTATGCCGGGACGCCCAACGCCATCGTTGAACTGTTCGTCAAACCCCTGACCGGCGGAGCGCCGGTGAAGGTCGATCTGGGCGCGGACGCGGATATCTACCTCGCCCGAGTGGCCTGGTCGCGCGATGGCGGAACGCTCTATGTGGAGCGCCAGAACCGGGCCCAGACACGGATCGATCTCCTGGCCGTGGATCCGGCCACGGGCGCCTCCCGCATCCTGCTGACCGAGACGGGTGAGCCCTGGGTCGCCATCGACGATGATTTCCATCCGCTTGAGGATGGCGGCTTCCTGTGGGGATCGGCGCGCACCGGGGTGCACCAGCTCTATCTCTATGACGGCGAGGGACGTCTGATCCGGGCGGTGACTTCGGGTGAGGTTCCCCATGCCGGCGGCGGGGGAGGCGCTGGGGTCCATGCGCCGGGGCTCGCGGGTGTGGATGAGGCCAAGGGTCTCGTCTATTTCATGGCCTCGGGCGATACGCCCATTGAGCGCCAGCTCTATGTCGCCTCCTATCGCGATCCGGGTCCTCCCCGCGCCCTGACCTCGGGCCACGGATGGTGGACAGCGGTCATGCCCAAGGCCGCCAATGTCTTCGTCGGCTATTATTCCGACCCTCAGACCCCTCCCCAGAGCGGGCTCTATGACGTCAATGGGAGGCGCCTGCGCTGGATCGAGGAAAATGCGCTTGGGCCGAACCATCCCTTCGCGCCCTATGCGGCCCGCTACGCCGCGCCCGAATACGGGATCCTGAAAGCCGCCGATGGTGAAGACCTGCACTATATGATCCAGAAGCCGGTCGGCTTCGATCCGAAACGCAAATATCCGGTTGTGGTCGAGGTCTATGGCGGCCCAGGCGTGCAGGTGGTGACGCGGGCCTGGCAGAACCCGCGCGACAAGCTCTTCCTTGAGGACGGTTTCATCCTGTTCTCTCTCGATAACCGCGGCTCCTCCAACCGCTCCATGGCCTTCCAGGGCGCCATCCATGGCCGCATGGGCTCGGTGGAGGTGGATGACCAGCTTGTCGGCCTCGACTGGCTGCGCGCCCAGCCCTTCGTGGACCCGGACCGGATCGGGGTCAGCGGCTGGTCCTATGGCGGCTTCATGACCCTGCGCATGATGACCGATCCGCGCACCCGTCTGCGCGCGGGCGCGGCCGGGGCCCCGCCCACCGACTGGCGGCTCTACGACACCCACTATACCGAGCAGTATATGGGCGATCCGACCGCCAATAAGGCAGGCTATGACGCCTCCGAGGTCGTTCCGCGGCTGAAGGATCTCCAGGGCCGCCTCCTGCTCATGCAGGGTCTGGCCGACGACAATGTCCAGGTGGAGAACTCCATCGCCGTCATGGCCAGGTTGCAGGAACTGTCGACGCCCTTCGACCTCATGCTCTATCCGGGCCAGAGGCATGGCATCCAGGGCGAGGCCCGGCAACTGCACCTCTGGCGCACGATGCAGGCCTTTTTCGACCGCGAGCTCAAGGGCGGCGCCTGACAGGGGGTGATCCCGGGTCTAGTGTCACTCCACCGAGCGGAACGCCGCCGGACCCTGCGGGGTGGAGGAGACGCCAATGACAAAAGTCGAGTTCGCCCGGGCGGCTAAGCCGCCCTACAAGGCCCGTTACGGAAATTATATCGACGGCCAGTGGGCCGAGCCGGCGGCGGGGCGCTATTTCGAGAATACGAGCCCGGTCAATGGCCGGGTGCTGTGCGAAGTGGCGCGCTCGGACGCGGTGGACGTGGAGAAGGCGCTGGACGCCGCGCACCGCGCCAAGGACGCCTGGGGGCGGACCAGCGCCGCCGACCGCGCCGCCTGCCTCAATCGCATCGCCCAGGTCATGGAGGACAACCTCCAGCTTCTGGCCACGGCCGAGACCTGGGACAACGGCAAGCCGATCCGCGAGACCCTGGCCGCCGACCTGCCCCTGGCGATCGATCACTTTCGCTATTTCGCCGGCTGCATCCGCGCCCAGGAGGGCGGGATCAGCGAGATCGATCACGACACGGTCGCCTATCACTTTCACGAGCCCCTGGGCGTCGTGGCCCAGATCATCCCCTGGAACTTTCCCCTGCTGATGGCGTGCTGGAAGCTGGCCCCGGCCCTGGCGGCGGGCAATTGCGTGGTGCTGAAGCCGGCCGAACAGACGCCCGCCTCGATCCTGCTCCTGGCCGAATTGATCGACGGGGTCCTGCCGCCCGGCGTGCTCAATATAGTCAATGGCTTTGGCCTGGAGGCGGGCAAGCCCCTGGCGTCGAGCCCGCGCATCGCCAAGGTGGCCTTCACCGGGGAGACCACCACCGGGCGGCTGATCATGCAATATGCCAGCCAGAACCTGATCCCAGTGACCCTGGAGCTGGGCGGCAAGTCGCCCAACATCTTTTTCGAGGACGTGGCGGCCGAGGATGACGCCTTCCTCGACAAGGCGATCGAGGGCTTTGTCATGTTCGCCCTCAATCAGGGTGAGGTGTGCACCTGCCCCAGCCGCGCCCTGGTGCATGAAAAGATCTATGACCGCTTCATGGAGCGCGCCCTCAAGCGGGTGGAGGCCATCGTTCAGGGCGATCCCCTCGATCCCGCCACCATGATCGGCGCCCAGGCCTCCTCCGAGCAGATGGAGAAGATCCTCAGCTATTTCGACATCGGCCGCCAGGAGGGCGCGCAGGTGCTGACCGGGGGCGAGCGCAACAGCCTGCCGGGCGATCTTTCCAGCGGCTTCTATATCAAGCCCACAGTGCTCAAGGGCCACAACCGGATGCGCATCTTCCAGGAGGAGATCTTTGGTCCGGTGGTCTCGGTGACCACCTTCAAGGACGACGAGGACGCCTTGGCCATCGCCAATGACACCCTCTATGGCCTGGGCGCCGGGGTCTGGAGCCGCGACGCTAATCGCTGCTATCGCTTCGGCCGGGCGATCCAGGCGGGACGGGTGTGGGTCAACTGCTATCACGCCTATCCGGCCCATGCGGCGTTCGGCGGCTATAAACAGTCGGGCGTCGGGCGCGAGACGCACAAGATGATGCTCGACCACTACCAGCAGACCAAGAACATGCTGGTCAGCTATTCGCCTCACCGGCTGGGCTTCTTCTGAGCCCCGCCCCGCCCCGGGTGACCGCCACTCCGGCCGCTCTGGAGTTTGTTCAGCTCCTGGCGGCCGAGCATGGACCCGTGCTTTTCCACCAGTCCGGCGGATGCTGCGACGGCTCCTCGCCCATGTGCTATCCGCAAAGCGAGTTCATCCTTGGCGATCGCGACGTGAGGCTGGGCGAGGTTGGCGGCGCGCCAGTCTATATCGGCTCGGACCAGTTCGAGCTGTGGCGCCACACCCAGCTGATCCTCGATGTGGTTCCGGGACGGGGCGGAATGTTCAGCCTCGACAACGGGCGCGAGCGTCGCTTCCTCACCAGGGGACGGGTGTTCAGCGAGGCGGAACTCGCCGCCTTGGAGGGTTAGGACTCGATCGTCAGCTCCGGCCAGCGGGCGAGGGCGCGTTCGGCGGCGCGGTCAAAGCCGCGACCCTGACGCCAGGGATTGGGTCGCAGCCGAAGGGCGAAGACGTCCTCGAGGCCGAAGGGGGCCAGGATCGTCAGGCTGTCATCCTGCTCCAGCCGCGCTCCTACGGCGAAGGCTGGGGAGACGAAGCGGGCCAGGGCCTCGGACGTGGCGCCCAGGGCCGTATAGGGCTCGCCGAACCGGGACTCGAACCAGAGGTGAACCCGGGCCTGGTTGCGCACCTCCACCAGAGGCTTGAGCGGCGCCGGCAGGGCCTCGGCCACGCGCCGGATCACCGCGTCCTCGGCGTCGTAAGAGGGATCGGCGGCGTCGAAATAGCCGAGGTCATAGTCGGACAGGCCATAGTCAGGCGGTCGGCCAGTGAGGTGGTTCCAGACCGGCTGATAGACGGCCCCGGAAAACACCAGCCAGTCCGGCAGGGCCAAAGCCCGGGCCGTGTGCAGCACCTGCATCAGGCCGGGTGTCGCCCGCAGGATCGCATCGAGCCTTGGCGCCAGCTCGCTGGTCTTGGGATCGTGTCTCACAGGAGGCCCGGCCAGGCATGGGCCAGGGGCCCAGCGCCTCGCCCAAATCCGGGCGCCCGGCGGATCGCTTCCGCCACATAGGCCCAAGCCTCGGCGACAGCGTGCTCCGCGCTCCGCCCGCGAGCCAGACCCAGAGCGCACGCCGAAGCCAGGGCGCAGCCGGTCCCGTGGGTGTGGCGGGTCTCCAGGCGCTCGCTCTCGAATTGCGTCTCGCCGGCCGAGCTTACGAGCAGATCGATGACGCGGGGGCCCGGCGCATGTCCGCCCTTGATCAGCACCGCCGCCGCGCCCTGGGCCATGAGCGCGTCCGCCGCCCGGCGCCGGTCGTCGAGCGTGGCGAGGGTGAGGCCGGTGAGGACCTCGGCCTCAGGCAGGTTCGGGGTCAGAAGCGCCGCGCGCGGAATGAGCCGCCGCCGCAGCATTTCCAGCCCCTCGTCATCGAGCAGGCGGGCGCCTCCCTTGGCCAGGAGCACCGGGTCGATCACCGCGGGCAGGTGGGGATGGGCGTCGAGAAGATCGGCCACCACCGCGACGATGGCGGCGTCGCCGAGCATGCCGGTTTTGATCGCGTCCGCGCCCAGATCCTCGATCACGGCCCGGGCCTGGGCGGATACCAGGGCGGGGGGAAGCCGCTCGATCGCGGACACTCCTTGTGTGTTCTGGACCGTGATGGCCGTGATCGCCGTGGCGGCATAGCCGCCCAGGGCGGTGAGGGTCTTGATGTCGCCCTGCACTCCTGCGCCGCCGCCGCTGTCCGACCCGGCGATGACCAGGACCCGCGGCGGGCGCTCAGTCACCGGCGGTCTCCACGGCCGTCAGCACGGCCAGGGCCTGGGCCGTCTCGGCGACATCGTGCACGCGGATCATCCGGGCGCCGCCCTGGGCGGCAAGGATCGCCGCCGCCAGTGAGCCGCCGAGGCGCTGGTCTGGGCGCTCGCCGCGGGGATCTGCGACGCGGATGAAGCCCTTTCGACTGGCCCCGACCATGACCGGATAGCCGAGGCGGGTGAGGTCTCCGAGCCGGGCCAGAAGCGCGAAATTGTGGTCAGCGGTCTTGCCGAACCCCAGGCCCGGATCAAGCCAGATCCGCTCACGCTGGACGCCGGCCGCCTCGGCCGCAAGAGCGCGGGCCGTCAGTTCCGCCGCCACTTCCGCCGCCGCGTCGGTATAGCGTGGTGCGGTCTGCATGGTCTGCGGCTCGCCGCGTATATGGCCGATCACCACCTCACAGCCGAGGGCGGCGGCGACGCGGGGCGCATCGTCGGAGTAGCCAAGGCCCATGACATCGTTCCAGATATCGGCCCCCGCCGCCATCGCGGCCCGGGCGACAGCCGGCTTCATGGTGTCGATCGAGATCGGCGCCTCCGTTCGTCGTCGCAGGGTCTCGATCACGGGCGTCACGCGCTCCAGTTCCTCCGCCTCCGCCGTCCGCAGGGATCCGGGCCGGGTCGATTCCCCGCCGATGTCGATCACATCGGCCCCCAACTCAAGCAGACGCTCGGCGCGTCTTAAGGCGGACAGGAGGTCCATATGCGCCCCGCCGTCGGAAAAACTGTCCGGCGTCACATTGAGCACGGCCATGATCAAGGGCCGGTTCGGCCTGAGCCGCACAGCCGCCTGGAGCCGCGTTTCCTTTGCCGCGGGAACGCTGTTCGCCACAGGAGATTCGACGGTCACGAAACGCCCCCAGGGACCATGAGACAGTGGCTGGTGTGGCGCTCGCCCCGCTCGGCGCCAGGGCCGGGGTCCAGGAGCCCCCAGGACCCGGGCGGTGACTCTCAGGCCGGCTCTGGCCGCGGTCGAGGCGACAGCGGCACGGAAACGCGCGAGGGGGCTGGCAATTTGGCCTCGGGTTCGTCGCGATTGGGCTGAACGCCCACCAGCACGTTCTGAATCTCCTCGCCTGAGAGAGTCTCATACTCCAGCAGGGCCTTGGCCAGGGTGTGCAGGTCATCGATCCGTTTGGTGAGGATGCGTCGGGCCTCGTCGAGGCCGCCCTGGACCAGACGCCGGACCTCGAAGTCGATCTTCTGGGCTGTGGATTCCGAGACATTCTGGGTGCGCGCCACGGAGTGACCCAGAAACACCTCCTCCTGGTTGTCGCCATAGGCCACGGTTCCCAGTTCATCAGAGTAGCCCCAGCGGGTCACCATGTTGCGGGCCAGTTGAGTCGCCGCCTGAATGTCGCTGGCCGCGCCTGAGGTGATCTTGTTCTTACCGAAGATGAGCTCCTCGGCCACCCGACCGGCCATCATGATCGCCAGGCGCGAGGTCATCTGTTCGTAGTCCATGGAATGGCGGTCGCCTTCGGGCAGTTGGACCACCATGCCAAGCGCCAGGCCGCGAGGGACGATGGTCGCCTTGTGAACCGGGTCCGCCGCCGGCACCGACAGCGTCACCAGGGCGTGGCCGCCTTCGTGATAGGCGGTCTTGGTCTTCTCCTCATTGGTCATGACCATGGATTTGCGTTCGGCGCCCATCATGACCTTGTCCTTGGCGTCCTCGAAGTCGCGCTGGGTCACCATGCGGCGGTTGCGCCGTGCGGCCATGAGCGCGGCCTCGTTGACCAGATTGGCCAGGTCCGCGCCGGAAAAGCCCGGGCAGCCGCGGGCGATCACCCGCACATCCACATCGCTCGCCAGCGGCACATTGCGCATGTGCACGCGAAGAATCTTCTCGCGGCCGTTCACATCGGGGTTGGGCACCACGACCTGGCGGTCGAACCGGCCCGGCCTCAGGAGGGCGGGATCAAGCACGTCCGGGCGGTTGGTCGAGGCGATGACGATGATGCTCTCATTGGGATCGAACCCATCCATCTCCACGAGGAGCTGGTTGAGGGTCTGTTCGCGCTCGTCATTGCCGCCGCCCAGCCCCGCGCCGCGGTGGCGCCCGACGGCGTCGATCTCATCGATGAAGATGATGCAGGGGGCATTCTTCTTGGCCTGCTCGAACATGTCGCGGACGCGGCTCGCGCCCACGCCGACGAACATCTCCACGAAATCCGAGCCTGAGATGTAGAAAAAAGGCACGCCGGCTTCACCGGCTACAGCGCGTCCAAGCAGGGTCTTGCCTGTCCCCGGCGGGCCGATCATCAAGGCGCCCTTGGGGATCTTGCCGCCCAGGCGCTGGAACTTGGCCGGATCCTTGAGGAAGTCCACGATCTCGGTGAGGTCTTCCTTGGCCTCGTCCACGCCGGCCACATCCTCGAACGTCACGCGGCTCTTGTTTTCCGTCAGCAGACGCGCCTTGGACTTGCCAAATCCCATGGCGCCCCGCGCGCCGCCCTGCATCTGGCGCATGAACAGCACCCAGAAGCCGATCATCAGGGCGATGGGCAGCAGGTTCAGCAGAATGCTGGGCAGGATTCCGGGGCCGGGCTGCTCAAACTCGAACGATGCCCCATGCGCTTCGAGTCGCTTTTGCAGATCGTCCGTATCCACCGGGCCGATGGCGGTGAAGGCGTCGCCCTGGCGGTCGCGGGCCTCGATCGTCTCGCCGTGGATCTTCACCTGCCGGATGTCGCCGCTGTCCACGCGCGACAACAGGTCCGAATAGGCGATGTCGTGCGAGCCGCGTCCCCGCGTCCCGCTGTTCATGATGCTGAACACGGCGATGAGCGCCAGAATGATGACGCCCCAGATGGCCAGGCTACGTAAGTTCATTCCTCGACCTCGCTCTTAGACTCGTCATTTAGGGCGAGCGGTCTGGTTTCGCCATGCGGCCAGCCGAGATTCATTCTGAACGTCGCCGAGATGAGCGGCAAGTCTCGCGGGGGCCAGAGGCCTCAGCCACACCTCGGGCGCTGGTGTGAGACGCGGACAGGCGACTTCGCCCGAGGCGGAGATCAGGACCGGCAGGCTGGGACGCGCCGCGGCCGGGACGTCTCGGAGGGCGCGGCGGTCGGCGCGGGCGAGGCGCCCGGCGAGGCCCTGCATCGCGGCAAGCCTGAGGCCCGGCGCCGTGGCGCAGACCTCGAAGCGTCCGTCCCAGACAAGGTTCTGGCCGGGCGACAGGCCGATCGGCGGGGGCATGGCGCTGCGGCGGTCCCGCGCGGTTCTGACCAGGAGCAGGCTCTCGCGATCGCCCAGCAGGCGCGTCCGCCCCACCGTGGCGCTGAACCTCTCGCCTTGGCGCGCCAGGTCAAGGACACGCTGCAGGGCCCGACGGGGGGGAATCCGCTCGCCGCCGCCGGCGCAAACCACGGCGCCGGAAAGCCAGGCCAGAGCCGCGGGCCCTGCGCCCAGCAGATCGGGCGTCGCGACGCGGATCTCGCCCGCAGGGCCGACACAGCTGGGAATCGCCCGCCCGACGGCGGCCTCGGGCGAGGTCCCGGTGCAACCCGGCGCGGATCGGACGGCGAGGCCCGATGCGAGCGCGGTGCGGGCCCGGGCGCGCAGATGCCGGGGGTCGTCGTTGGCGGGGTCGTCGATCCAGGCCTCGGAACGTGCGGCCAGCCAGTCGCGCAGGTCGCCTCGTCGGACGCCGAGCAGGGGTCTCAGCAGGAAGATCCCGCGTCCTTCGGGCCAGACGGGCGAGGGGCTCCAGGCCCGGGGAGAAGGGGTGCGCGCGCCGCTCTCGCGCATCCAAGCCGCCTCTTGGACATCATCGGCCGTATGACCGAGCAGGATGACCTGGGCTCCGATTTGACGCGCCGCCTCCGCCAGAAGACGGTGCCGGGCCTGACGCGCCGCAGCGGCCAACCCCGTGCTCGGCTTGGGCCTCGTCCAGCGGACCGTGCGATGATCGATATCCAGTGCGGCGCAGCGGGCCGCGCAGGCCCTCGCCCAGCCGGCGCTGTGGGGGTGAAGGCCGTGATCCACGGTCACGGCGACCAGCCGGCGTCCGAAAGCGGCGGACCATTCGTGCGCCATGAGCAGCAGGGCGAGGGAGTCGCCGCCTCCCGAGAGTGCGATCGTCACGGGCTCGGGTGCGCCGGGCGTGAGGCGGGCCGAAAGCTGGGCCCCGACCATCCCCATCGCTCCCGCTCCCAGCCGCTGGGCCGGATCCCGGGCGGCGGGGCTCATGTCCCTCAGCCTCTCCCCAGGGGCGGGAGGTTACTCACACTGGGTCTCTGTGGAGAGCTCGCGGCCCGCGCGCAGCACATTCGCGGGCGCGGAGGGATAGCGGCGCCTCAGTTCACCCAGGGTCTCGCAGGCGTCCTTGGGCTTGTGCATGGCCACCAGCGCCCGCGACAGGTCGAGCACCGCCTGCGGCGCCCAGCGGGTGTGCGGCCAGCCGCGGATCGCGGCGATGTCCGCGGCGGCGGCGTCGGGCCAGTCGTGACGCGACAACAGGGCTCGGGCCAGACCATAATGGGCCTCGGGCGCGTGGACCCCGTCGGGCGCCGCCTGAAGATAGGCCCTAAAGCCCGTCTCGGCCCCGGTCATGTCGCTCTGAGCGATGGCGGCCTCAGCGGTGGCGAAGGCGCCCTCCGGGTCTTCCGGCGGAGGCGGGGCCGCGCCCGGCGCCGGCGCGCCCATGTCTCCCTGCGCCGGGGGCGGGGGCGGGGTCAGGGCCTGGACGTTCTTCTGCAGGGCCGCCAGGGCCGTGCTGAGCTGCGCATTCTGGCTCTGCAGCGCACTGACCTGGGCGCGGGTCTGGTCGAGGTCGTGGCGCGTGACCTCAATCTCGCCGTTCATCCGGGACAGGGTCTGTTCGATATCATTGAGCTGATCGCCCAGATGACCGATCTGGGACTGGGTGTCGGCCGGCTGGACAACGACGGGCTGACCGGTCTCGCGCCCCTGGAACAGGATGGCGCGCACTTCCTTGACCGCCTTTTCCAGCCGGTCGAGGCGTTTGGCGTCGGTTTCTGACAGGGGCGGGGAGTCCAGCGAAACCTGGGCGAGCGCGCGAGTCGCGCCGCCAGCCCAGGCCACGCCGATCACCGCCGCGGCGGCGAGTCCCGCCGCCGAACCGGGTCTCATGAGACGCCGGCGCGACGAGCGGGACACTTCAGAGACGAACCCCTTAGTGGGCGCCCGAGACGATGTCGGTGTGGGCGTTGCGGTTCTTCGCATAGTCGTCCTCGGTGTTGCCCATGGCGATGGGATGTTCCTTGCCATAGGAGACGGTGGTCATGCGAGAGGCCGCCACGCCGTGCGCGACCAGATAGTCCTTCACAGACGCCGCGCGCCGCGCGCCCAGGGCGAAATTGTATTCGCGGGTGCCGCGGTCGTCGGTGTTGCCCTCGATGCGGACCATGACCTCCGGATAGCGCTGCAGCCAGGCGGCCTGCTTGTCGAGGGTGGCCTTGGCGTCGTCGCGCAGCGTGTATTTGTCGAAGTCGAAATAGGCGCGATCGCCGGCATTGATGACGAAATCCTGCACGGAGCCCGGGACCGGCCCGGTGGGCGCGGGCGCGGGCGGCGGAGCCGGCGGCTGGGGCGGCG
>JAKBBV010000090.1 GCA_021808285.1 Pseudomonadota bacterium
GGCGACGCAGGATGAGGTCTGGGCGGCGGCTGAGGCGGCGGAGCTTGTCGCTTTCATCGAGTCCCTGCCTCAACGCATGGAGACCCTGGTAGGGGAGCGGGGGCTCAAGCTGTCGGGCGGCGAGCGCCAGCGTGTCGGCCTCGCCCGCGCCCTCATCGCTCATCCGCGGCTGCTCATTCTGGATGAGGCCACCAGCGCGCTCGACGGACCCACCGAGGCGGCGATCCAGGAGACCCTCAAGCGCGCGCGGCGCGGGCGCACGACCCTGGTGGTCGCTCATCGCCTTTCCACGGTTGTTGATGCGGACCAAATCCTCGTCGTTCGCCGCGGTCGCATTGTCGAGCGCGGGACGCACGAAACTCTGCTGGCGGCCCGATCGGAATATGCCGCGCTCTGGCGCCGCCAGACTCGCACCGAGATTGCCGATCCCCCCACCGCCTCGCCCGCGCAGCGAGACGCCGCGCTTCAGTCGGGCTAAAGGCCGGGCGCCAGTTTCAGGAGGTCTAAATGCGCTATTTGCACACCATGGTCAGGGTCGCCGATCTCGATCAGGCCCTCAGCTTCTATTGCGACGCGCTGGGCCTTGAGGAGGCATCTCGGTTCGACAGTCCCGGAGGCAGGTTCACCCTGGTCTTTCTTTGCGCGCCCGAGGACAAGGAGGCGGCCCTGGCCCGGCGCGCGCCGATGGTGGAACTGACCTACAACTGGGACTCCGAAGATTATCAGGGCGGCCGCAATTTCGGCCACTTGGCCTATCAGGTCGATGACATCTATGCCGCCTGCCAGAGGCTGGCCGACAAGGGCGTGACCATCAACCGGCCTCCGCGCGACGGACACATGGCCTTCGTCCGCTCACCTGACGGCATCTCCATCGAGCTGTTGCAGAAGGGCCCTGCGTTGGAGCCCGCAGAGCCATGGAAGAGCCTGCCCAATATCGGCGTCTGGTGAGCGTCCTCAGGAGGTCGGATAACTCGACCTCAGCCAGTCGATTGCAGCCTCCAGATAGGCCCGATCACGGGTGAGCGGTGAGGTGTGCGTCGCGTTGGCGGCATCGAGGACCCAGCCGTGGTTAGCCTGTTCGGCAGGCTCGCGCTCGGCCGCCGACCAATCCCGCGGCAGGGGGAGGCTAGGGTCGAGATCACCGAACACGGCCACCACGGGGATATCGCGGGGCAGGGGGGGGAGGCGGGCCACGGCGCACAGGCCCGGGAGCATGGCCCGGTCCTCGTCTCGCGCGACGATCAGAGCGCCAAGCCGCTCCAGACCCTGGCGCTTGCGACTCTGCGCGGGGCCCGCGAGTGTCTCGCCGCCTGCGAGCACATCGGCCACCAGGCGGCTGAGGCCCATGCGGCCCAGGGTCACCGCGAGGTTGGAGAGGCGACGCTCTTGCCGAAGGCTTTCCAGCAGACGCGGAAAGGCCAGGTCCTCACTGCCCACGGCGTTGATATAGACGAGCCCCGCGACCCGCTCCGGATGCAGGCGCGCATAGGCCTCCACATAGAGGCCGCCGTTGGAATGACCCACCAGGATCACTCGACCGCGCCAGCCGAGTTGATCCAGGAGCGCGCCGATCTCCTCCCCACGGCCGATCGCGGTCACATGGCCCGGTGGACCCGGTGAGCGGCCTAGACCGGCCCGATCAAAGGCACAGGCCCTGCCGCCCTCGCCCAGGGCCTTCAGCACGTCGGCCCAGTCGGCCGAGGTCCCGAACGCCCCGGATTCGAGGATCACCAGCGGCGCCGCGGTCTGCTCCCCCCGGCAGGCGACGAACAGCGGCGCGGCCGCAAGCGGCGGGGCAAGGCCAATCAGGACGCCGGCGATGACGATAGCAAGGATTGTGTCGAGGATGCCGCCGCGCCTCACCCTGGCGGCTCGCTCAGCGCTGGATGATCACGGTCTCGTGGGCCGGGTTCGTGCAGGCCCAGATCAGGGCCACGACCCAGCCGAGGCCTGACCAGCCCAGAAACAGATTCAGGATGAAGATCGCCAGGGTCTGGCGATGGCCGCGCGCCGCCGCGACGATCGTCGGCAGGAAATAGGCCGCCGCTGACAGACAGAGGATGGCGAAAAGCAGGTGCATGAAGGATGAGAGTTGCAGACTTGGCGAAGCCCGGCAAGATCGTCGACGTCGCTTGGCCGGCGCGGCGAGGCGCGGCATGACTGACGGGGGACGGGATTTGGAGATACATCGGCCCAAGGCCCCGCATAGCTTTCGCGAGTTCCTGTCCGAGGTCGGGGTCATCGTCGTGGGGATCGCCATCGCATTGCTTGGCGAACAGGCGGTGGAGGCGTTGCACTGGCGCCATGAGGTCAGCGAGGCGCGCCGGTCCCTGAACGTGGAGGTGGGCCACGACCTTGACGTCCTGGATTACCTCATCGCCGGCGAACCTTGCGTCGAGCGCCGATTGGCCGAGGCCGGAGGCGCTCTGGGCGCGCCCGGCGCGCCGCCCCTCAGGCGTCCCATGGGGCAGCCGCAGTTTCCGAACATGCCGACCGAGGCCTGGGACGTCGCCCTCGCCTCGGGGGCTGTGGCGCACATGCCCGCCAAGACCGCGCAGACCTATCGCGTGATCTATGGGAACCTGGCCTGGATCAAGGCGCGGGTGGACGAGGAGCGCACGGACTGGGCCAAGCTCTCGGTGCTGGATCTGGGCGTCCCGATGACCCCCGCCGTCCAGGCCGAGCTTCTGCCCACCCTGGCCCATGCCAAGGCGGTGGCGGACAAGTTCGCTCAGAACGAGCCCTTGGCCGCAAACGGGGACAGCGCCCGAGCGACCTGGATCGGGGGCCAGGCTGCGCGGGTAGGCGCGTCCGGCCCGCGAGGGCGCCTGCTTGGCCTCGCCGCGGCGAGCCTGAACTCTGAGCGCGAGTTCTGCGAGGGCCGCTGAGCCGGGGCGACGGTTAGCCGCCGAAGCTGAGGATCTGGGGCATGGACTGCAGGGTCTCGCGCAGGTCGGCCATGGGATCGTCCTCGACCTTGCTCGCCGTATTGAAGACCATCACCCGCCGGGTCGCGTCGTTGTAGGCCGGCCAGTGGGGAAGGCCGGGGTGGTCCGGGCGTCCGGTGCGGGCGAAGGCCGCCCAGGCTCCGCCGATCTGCGCGGCCATGCGCCCCGGCTCCGGCCCCTCGCCGACAAAGGTCCGCACCTTGTCGTAGCTGTAAAGCACGAAGGGGATCTCCATGGTGTGGGGCGCCTTGAACACGCCATCGGAGACGGGCGTCTCCCAGTCCATGCGGTAGACGAAGACCGGCGCGCCGCCTTGTGCGGCCTTGGCGTCGGCGAGGACTTCGCTGCCCAGCATCATTCGGGAGCTGAGAAGCTCCACATAGAGATAGGTCGGCGAATAGGTCGGGAAGGCGGCGCGGATCGCCGCCAGCAGCTTCTGCCCGGGCGACCCGAAGGGCTTGATCCGCTCCTGTAGTTGGGCCTCGGTCATCTTGCCGAACCAGGGTTCGCTGGCGGTGAAGATGGTCCACTCGTCCTTGCACCAGCCTACCAGGATTGGAACGTCCCGAGACACTGACGGCGCGTCTGGAGAAAAGGGATCCCGGGTGATGGCCACGTCGTCGAGTATCGGGCTGGGTCCGAACCCTGTCCCCTTGAGCCCCTCCGCCGCCGCGAGCAGAGTTTCCGCCGGAACCGCCTGGAGCGCGGCGATATCGCCCTTGTCGATCTTCAGCGCCGCCAGGAGCTTGTCGGTATAGGCCCCCGCCGCGGCCTTGCGCCCGACCTTGAGGCCGGGCCCGCTCTCGATGGCGGCCTTGTGGAAGAGGCCCTTGGCGCTCTCCATGGCCAGGAGGATCGAGACTTTGAACCCGCCTCCCGACTGGCCCATGATCATGACATTGTCCGGGTCGCCCCCGAAGGCGGCGATGTTGTCGCGCACCCATTTGAGCGCCAGGACGAGGTCCTGCATGCCCACCGTTCCCGACCCGGCATAGTCGGGGCCCATGGCCTCGCCCAGATAGAGATAGCCGAACAGGTTGAGGCGGTGATTGACGCTCACCACCACCACATCCTGCGCCTTGGCCAGGCCGTCGCCCTGATAGATCGGCTGGGAGCCCGAGCCATAGGCGAATCCGCCGCCATGGATCCACACCATCACCGGCCGCTTGCGGGCGTCGGGCGCTGGGGTCCAGACGTTCAGGAACAGGCAATCCTCGTTCATCACCTTCATTTCCGAAGGCGTGGTGAAGACCTGATGCATCTGAAAGCTGAAGTCGTTGTCGGCCTGCGAGACCGTACCGGCGGCCAATTGCATCGCTGGGGCGCCAAAGTCGGCCGCGTCATAGCGAGAGCTCCAGGCCGGAACCGGCTCGGGCGGCTTCCAGCGCCGCGCGCCCACCGGCGCCAGGCCATATCGGATGCCCTTGAAATGGCAGACGCCCTCGATCACCAGGCCCTGGATCGGTCCGCAAGGCGCCTGAACGAGAGGTGTGGGAACGGGAATGCCCGGGCCCTTGGCGGCGAGGCCCCGGTGGGCGATCTGCGGATCGTCGGCGCGCGCCGCGCCGGCGCCGGCCAGCCCTCCCAGAGCGGCGCCGGCGGCGCCAAGGCCCAGAAGCGTGCGCCGGTCCAGGCGCGATGCGGCTTGTTCGTCAGTCATCTGCGACTCCCAGACTTCATCCCCGTGGGGAGCGACGTTCGCCGCCCCCTCGTTGTCATCCTAAGCGTCGCGCCAGGACGCCCCGCAGGTCAATGCCCGGACTCCATCCGTCTGGGTGGACGCGGCAGGAAGATGCTGACCCTTGCCTGGTAGGCGCGATAGGCCGCGCCGCGAGAGGCCAGCATGGCGGCCTCCAAGGGGGGGACGCCGCTGAGAAAACGCACGGTGATGAACATCGCCGCTGGGGCCAGCCAGACCAGCCAGGACAGGGGACGCCCAGGCGCGAAACCGATCACGGGATAGGCCAGCCAAAGCGCCGCCTCGAAGACGTAGTTGGGATGGCGCGACCATGACCATAGCCCCTGGTCGCAGACCTTGCCCCGGTTCGCCGGATCGCCTTTGAACCGGCGCAGCTGCGCGTCCGCAAGGCTCTCGCCCAGGAGGCAGGCGGTAAAGACCGCCACACCCAGGAGATCGCGACCTCCTAGCGGCCCGGGGGCGCGGGAGGCCAGGACGATCGAGGGACTGAGGAGGGCTGCGGCAGGAGCCTGGGCCAGCATCACGCCCCACATCCTTCGATTGAAGGCGTCCCCCCAGTCGCGACGGAATCCCGCATAGCGGGCATCCTCCGGTCCCTTGCGCACCCGCCCGAGAATATGCAGGCCCAGGCGAAGCGACCAGATCGCGACCATGGCGGCGACCAGAACGCGCCGCGTGGGGAGGGCGCGGTCGAGGCCGATCGGCGCCGCAGCGGCCACGGCGAGCGTGACCCCGGTCCCGAAGGTCCAGAAAACGTCGGTCCAGCCCCCGTCTTTCGCGGCTCGCTGCACGAACCAGGCCAATGACATGTTGAGCGTCATGGCGACGAGGACGATGAGGCCAAGGTCAAGGACGATCACAGTGCAGGCTCCTGGGCGCTCTCCCGGCGAGACGAGGCTTATACGGCGCGACCCTCGCCCCGGGTCACCGGTCCAGCTTTGTGGACAGCACGATGGCGGAAGTGGTCCTCTCCACGCCCTCCAGAGCCCCCAGGGCATCGACCATGGCGTACATGTCGGCCACCGAGAGC
>JAKBBV010000091.1 GCA_021808285.1 Pseudomonadota bacterium
GGATTCTGTTGTAAGCGCGCGCTTCGTCACGGCCCCCACGGATTCACCTCGGAATCAAGTGAGACACGGATGTCGGAATCAGACCTTCTGACGATCGATGACGCCTATCGCCCCCACGATGGCGAGCCATTCATGAATGAACGGCAGCTCGAATATTTTCGCTCAAAACTCCTGAAATGGAAGGACGATATCGTTCGCGAGTCTCGCGAGACGGTCAGCCATCTTCAGACTGACACCGAAAATCACCCCGACCTTGCCGATCGCGCCTCCTCTGAGACGGACCGCTCCCTGGAGCTGCGGACCCGGGACCGGCAGCGTAAACTGATCTCCAAGATCGATGAGGCCCTGCGCCGGATCGAGGACGGCGTCTACGGCTACTGCGAGGAGAGCGGGGAGCCGATTAGTCTGGCGCGCCTGGAGGCCCGGCCTATCGCCACGCTTGGCCTGGAGGCGCAGGAGCGTCACGAGCGGCGAGAGCGCGTTCACCGGGACGACTGACGTCTCCAGGTTCGGCGTCGACCGCGATGGACTGCCGCGAAGGGTCCCTGGGTGGCGCGGCCCGCTTCTCCCGTCTATGGACAATCCATGACGGATCGTCTGGTCATCGCCGCCCTACAGGCCAATCCCACTGTCGGCGATATCGTCGGTAATGCGGCTATCGCCCGGCGCCTGATTGGGGAGGCTACGCGCGCCGGGGCTGATCTCGCCCTGTTTCCCGAGCTGTTTCTGATTGGCTATCCGCCGGAGGACCTGGCGCTCAAACCGGCTGCGGTGGAGGCCTGCAGCCAGGCGCTCCATGACCTGGCCGCAGACACGCGTGACGACTGCGCGGCCCTGGTGACTCTGATCTGGCCGGGACCCGGCGGTCGTCCGCTTAACGCCGTCGCCCTGATCGCCCAGGGTGCGGTGCGGACGGTTTCGTTCAAGACCGACCTGCCCAACTATGGGGTCTTCGACGAAAAGCGCATCTTCGCGCCGGGTGAGGCCCCGCAGACTTTCGAGGTGTGCGGCGTGCGTTTGGGCGTGCCGATTTGCGAGGACATCTGGGGCCCCGGCCCCTGCCGCAGCCTCAAGGCGCAAGGCGCTGAGATCATTTTGGTTCCCAACGGTTCGCCGTTTCGCCGCACAGCCGGGGAAGAGCGTCTCCGAGCCGCCAGGGCGCGGGTGGCCGAAACCGGTTTGCCGCTGCTCTACGTCAACCAGGTTGGAGGCCAGGACGAACTGGTTTTCGATGGCGGCGGCTTCGCGCTCCAGGCGGATGGAGCCATGGCCGCGCGCCTGCCGATGTTCGAAGAGGGAATGTCCTTGACGCAGTGGCGCCGAGAGATGGGCGGCTGGGTCTGCGCGTCAGGTCCGTGGGCGCCCTGGCCGGACCTCGTCGAGGCGACCTACCGCGCCATGGTCATGGGCTTGAGAGACTATGTGAACAAGACCGGGTTCAAGGGCGTCCTGCTTGGACTCTCCGGCGGCGTCGACTCCGGCCTCTCCCTGGTGGTGGCGGCGGATGCTTTGGGGCCCGAGCGAGTGCGCGCGGTGATGCTGCCCTCGCGCTACACCAGCCAGGAGAGCCTGGAAGATGCGGCGCGGGGGGCGCGGGCCGTGGGCGTGCGGCTGGACGAGATTCCCATCTCCCCCGCCGTGGACGCGGTCGAAGCCATGCTCGCCAGTGACTTCGCGGGCCTGCCCCCGGACCTGACGGAAGAAAACATCCAGTCCCGGATCCGCGGCGTGACCCTCATGGCCATGTCCAACAAGCACGGACTGATGCTGCTCACGACAGGCAACAAGTCGGAGATGGCGGTTGGCTACGCCACGCTCTATGGCGACATGTGCGGCGGTTATAACGTGCTCAAGGACCTCTACAAGATCGAGGTCTATGACATCTGCGCCTGGCGCAACGCGAATTTGCCCTTTCCCGACGCCATCGCCGCGCCGATACCGCAACGCGTCCTGACCAAGGCCCCCTCAGCCGAGCTGCGCGAGAACCAGACCGACCAGGACAGCCTTCCGCCCTATGCCGATCTCGACGCCATTCTGCACGGCCTGGTGGAGGAGGAGGCGACGCTGAACGAGATCGTCGCGCGCGGTCATGACCCGGCGACTGTCGAACGGGTCCAGAGGCTGCTCTACAGCTCCGAATACAAGCGTCGGCAGGCCGCCCCCGGCGTCAAGATAGGCGGCCGCGCCTTCGGTCGGGATCGCCGCTATCCCCTGGTCAATCGCTTTCGAGACAAGGTCGGGGACTGATTAGGTCCGGGTGGGCATGTGCAACGCCACGGCGATGCCCGGGTCCGCCGCGCGCAGGGTTGGCAGAATGTCCTCAGGCGTTTCGACCTCCGACACGCAGTGAAGAAGCTCCTCGGGCGAAAGACTGTGGTCGATGAAACGCGTGAACTGCGCGAACAGAGGTGACCAGAACCCGCCTGGACTGAGAAAGACGATCGGTTTGGAATGAAGGCCGAGCCGTCGCCAGGAGAGAATCTCGATCGCCTCCTCAAGCGTGCCGACGGCGCCAGGCAGTACGGCGAACCCGTCGGATTCCTCGAACATGCGCTGCTTGCGGGCGTGCATGGACGGGACGACTTCCGTCGGGACCTCAGGGATAGGGTTCTCCGCCCCCACCAGGAACTGCGGGATCACCCCCAGGACCTGTCCACCGGCTCCGCATGCGGCGCGCGCGCAAGCCCCCATGAGGCCGTTGCCGCCCCCTCCATAGACCAGCCGAACCCCGTCGTTCGCCAGCATGCGGCCGAACTGCGCGGCGGCGCCGAGCCAGGCCGAAGGCGCGGCGGCCGACGACCCGCAAAAGACGCCGACGGAGCCGATGGAGTTGCGTGCGGTCGACATCGGGCTCTTTGCACTCCACATAGGCATCTATAGCGGACGGGAGAGGCCCAGTTCGCCCGCCCTCGCCGGGAGATGCGCCCATCGCCTATGCCCTATCAGAGCCCGTTGGCGGTCGGCTAGTGCGCAGACCCCAGGCGCGGCCCAAGGCGCGCCCGCCGCGCCAAATGGCGCTCGCCCTCGCGATAGGCCTTGGCGGTCTGTCGGCTTGCCAGCGGCCCTCTCCGAGCTCCCTTCCCGCGCAAACGGCCTCGGCTACTCCGACGAGGGGCGAGGCCGCCTACCGTCGCCCACCCGTTCCGCGCCTTGTCATATTCGAGCCCGGCGGCCGGGTGCGTCTCGAAGGCCAGGCCGACCCTAATGCCCGCATTCGTCTGGCTGCGCCGCGAGGCCAGGTCATCTTCACCAGGGCCGATGGCGCTGGAGTTTGGCGGCTTGCGCTACCGCCATCGCGACGGCTGCGGATTTTTGGGCTTGCGATGATCGAGGGGGCGCAAACGATCCAGGCCGAGGGCTATCTGGCCGTCGCTCCAGATATGGCGGCGCAGTTGAGAGGCGGCGATGACGCCCACGTTCTCGCCCCGCCCCCGCATGGCCTTACGCTCAGCTCCATCGATTTCGATCGGAAAGGCGCGGCTGTGGTCGGCGGCCGCGCATCGCCGGGAGCTATGGTTGATTTGACCCTTGATGGCCGGCCCGTGGGCGAGGCGACGGCAGGGCCTCAGGGCGCCTTTACGGTCGATCTGGGGGAGCCGCTCACTCCGGGTCTACACCGCTTGGCCGTCGCCTCGCTGGGGCATGCTGTCGAGGTGACTGCAGATACGACCTTCACCCCGCCGCCGCCGGGGGCTCTGGTCACCGGCGGGGCCACCAATAGCGGGTGGCGCGTGACCTGGACTCCCCCAGGAGGGGGCGTTCAAACGACGCTGATCTTCGCCCAGGCTTTCGCCCGATGAGTCCGCATATGTCCCGCGCCATGGATCGTTCCGGCGCCTTGAGCTCCGGGTCGACCGGCGCCGCGGAAGGCCGCACCGGCGCTGGACGCGCTCTCTTCGACTTGGTCAGGCTCATCGGCCGCTCGCGCGCCTCCGGCCTGAAGACCCGCCTGGCGCTGGCCCTAGGTCTCGTCCTTGTCGGCAAAGCGGCGGGCGTGGGGGGACCTTTACTGATCTCGCGCGCCATCGATCGGCTCGCCCGCGCCGTCGGGCACGGCCACGCGGGTCTGAGCCTGACCCCGACAAGCGCCATCATCGCCTTTGCCGGACTCGTTCTGGGCTTTGTCGCTTTGCGGACCCTCGCCTCACTGACCCCGTATCTGCGCGATGTGATCTTCACGCCTGTATCGCAACAGGCCATGGCCCGCTCGGCCGCCGAGACCTTCGGTCACGCTCTTGGCCTCTCGCTGTCCTTCCACCAGACCAAACAAACAGGCGCCCTCTTTCGCACCATCGACCGCGGCGCCCGGGCGATGGACTTCCTGTTGCGCAGCGTCGTGTTCAACCTCGGTCCGTCGGCCGTGGAACTGATCATGGCGGCCTGGGTCCTGGCGGGGCGTTTTGATTGGCGTCTGGCGGTGGTCGCCATCGTCACCATCGTTCTCTATGTGGTGTTCAGCTTCGCCATCACCGATTGGCGGCTGCGCCATCGCCGCGACCTCAATGAGGCCGATTCCCGCGCCGCCGGTCTGGCGGTGGACGCATTGATGAATCACGAAACGATCAAGGCCTTCGGCGCTGAGCGCAGGGCCACTGCAGCCTATGGCGCCGCGATGCAGGACTATGCCAAGGCAGCCGTGCGGGCCAATTTCTCTCTGCAGTTGCTCAATGCCGCGCAGTCGATCGTGCTCAATCTAGGGCTCTTGGCGACCATTCTCATCGCCGGGGCCGAGGTTCTGGCCGGCCGCATGACGCTCGGCGGCATCACCGCCTGCATCCTCATCCTGCAGCAGGTCTATGCCCCGCTGTTCACCTTGGGGACCAATTATCGCGAGATCCGTCAGGGCTTCATCGATATGGAGCAGATGCTGGCGTTGCGCGCGGTGGCGCCCGATGTCGTCGAGCCGGCGGCGCCCAGACACCTGCCGCCAGCCCTCGGCGCGGGGGCGAAGCTCGCCTTCGAGGGAGTCGCCTACCGCCATTCCGGCCGCTCATCCGGGCTGGAGGAGGTGAGTTTTACCGCGCTTCCAGGCACCACTCTGGCCCTTGTCGGTCCCTCAGGCGGCGGCAAGACCACCTTGGTGCGCCTGGCTCTGCGCCTTTTGGACCCTCAAGCCGGATCGGTGAGTCTGGATGGTGTGGATCTGCGCGAGATCGCCGCCGCCGAGCTTCGCGCCGCTATAGCACTGGTGCCGCAGGACGTCGCCCTGTTCAACGACACTCTGTTCGCCAATATCGCCTTTGGGGCTCCTGCGGCGACGCAGGATGAGGTCTGGGCGGCGGCTGAGGCGGCGGAGCTTGTCGCTTTCATCGAGTCCCTGCCTCAACGCATGGAGACCCTGGTAGGGGAGCGGGGGCTCAAGCTGTCGGGCGGCGAGCGTCAGCGTGTCGGCCTCGCCC
>JAKBBV010000041.1 GCA_021808285.1 Pseudomonadota bacterium
GAAAGCCGGCAGGAGCAGATAGCCCAGGGCCTCCACCAATGGCCCGATCACATCCACCAGGAGCACATTGCCGAAGGCCACGAAGCCGATGCGGCCATAGCGCGCATTGAACAGCATGGTGCGGTGGCGAAAGAAGGTCTCCAGAGAGCCGCGATGCCAGCGCGCTCTCTGCCGCCCGAGGATCTTCAGCGACTCCGGCGCCTCGGTCCAGCACACGGGCTCCGGCGCGAAGACCACGCGATAGTCGCGCCCCGTCTCCCGGAATCGTCTGTGCAGCTTGATCACCAGCTCCATGTCCTCGCCCACCGTGCGATGGCTATATCCGCCCACCTCGAGCACGGCGTTGCGGCGGAACAGGCCGAAAGCGCCAGAGATGATGGTCAGGGCGCGGGCTTCGCTCCAGGCCAGGCGGGCCATGAGGAAGGCGCGCAGATATTCCATGGTCTGCAGGGCGGCCAGGAAGTTCCTCGGCACCCCCACCTTGACGACTTGTCCCCGGTCGATCACGCACCCGTTGGCGACCCTTACGCAGCCGCCGACGGCGATCACCCGGTCAGGGTCCTCGACGAAGGGCCGCACGGCTCTCAGGAGTGCGTCCGGTTCAAGCAGCGAATCGGCGTCCATGGAGCAGACGATCGGGGCTCTGGCCAGGTTCAACCCGGCGTTGAGGGCGTCCGCCTTGCCGCCGTTCTCCTTGTCCACCACGATCAGGCGAGGCTGGTTGGCGCCGGCATAGACCCCGCGAATCGTGGCGCAGGGGGCGGCGAGATCGTAATGCCGGACCACCTGCTTGAGCTCGAACGCCTCGATCAACACGCTCAAAGTGCCGTCGCGCGAGCCGTCATTGATCACCACGATCTCGAAATTGGGATAGCGCAGAGCCAGTAGGGAGCGGACGCTCTCCACCACGGTGGGCTCCTCGTTGTAGGCGGGCGCCAGGAGCGCGATCGGGGGGGCGCTGTCGGCGTAGCGACGCCAAAGCTCTCCAGAGGCCAGGGTCGGCGGACGGCGTCGCAGAGCCCGTTCGGCGAGAACGAGCTGCCAGACATAAATAGCGTTCTGAAGCAGGCCCACGGCGATCACGAACCAGGCGATCACGGTTGCCCAGCGGGTAACGTCGCGAGCGGCGGCGAGAATCTGAGGATCGAGCGTCACAGGCCGCGCTCGGCGAGGGTCAGGGAGGCGGCGCGCGAGGCCGCGCCCAGATTCGCCTCGGCGACGTCGTGCAGGATCCGCCGCGCGGCCGGCCCCAGGCGCGTGAGCGCCTCGGCGGCCTGGAAACGCACCCACCAGACAGGGTCGGCGAGGCGCTCGACCAGGCGCGGTATAAGAGCCTCGAATCCCGCCCGGCCGGCCGCATGGGCGGCGGCCCCGCGCACCTGCCAGTCCTCGTCGTCCACGGCCTGGGCGATCACCGGCTCCATGGCGGGGTGCATGAGCAGGCCCAGGGAGGCGACGCTGGCGGCGCGCACGGCCGCCTCGCCGTGCAGGGCGGCCTCCGCCAGGGCCGGCAGGACCTGATAGTCCTTGGCGTGGCCCAGCGCCTCGGCCAGCAGGGCCTTGAGAGAGACGGGCAGATCCGGGCGCCCGAGATGGCGCAGGCAGTCCGCCGGCTGACGCTCCGCCAGAAGGCGCAGCAGGTCCGAGAGCGGGCCCGACCAGGCCTCGCGGCGCTGCCGCATATCTTCGATGACGAGGTCGAGATTCACCCTGGCGCCCATCTCGAGCAGCGCCTTGCCGGCCGTCATGCGCACGAGGCCTCCCACGCGTCGGCCCCAGGCGCGCAGAGCCGCTTCGTTCTCGGGGGAGGGAAACAGACCCAGGGCTTCAATGGCCGCCAGGCGCTTGCGCTCCGCGCCCCGTCCCACCTGGCGCCGCAGGGCCTCATCGAGTCCCAGCGTCTTGAGCGACCCCACCAGGCGGTCCCGCGCCGGCCCGCGCACAAGATCCGCGGCCTGCAGCAGAATTTCCGCCAGGACATCGGGATGCCGTCTGACCTCGAGCACCTCCATCTGGCCCAGGGCGTCGTCCTGCATCAATTTCAGGAAGGTGGCGGTGATCTGGGTGCGGCGGCGCTCCGCCCCCGCCTCGCCGGCGTCCCGGATCAGGCGCGCGACGATCAGCAGGGCCATCCATAGGACCGCGAAGGCCGCCGTCAGCCAGGAGAAGGTCCAGAGAGCCCGCAGCAGGTCCACGCTCAGAACCTCTTGGTCAGGCCGACCGTGACCATGTGCAGGGAATAGGCGCGGCTCGTCTCATAGGCGCCGCTCAGCCGCAGCACGAGACGAGCCGGAAGGTCCCAGGCGATGCCGGCGTCATAGGTGTGGGTCTTGAGCGTGACGCCGGTGCTGGTGTCGGGCGCATTGGCGTAGCCGCCATAGAGCTGCACGGCGGCGAAGACCGGGACCATGGCCTGAATGGCGTAACCCGAGATGGCCTTTCCAAACCGGTCCTGCGTCCACAGGTACCGCGCCTGGAGGCTCAGATTGTCGCCCCGGGCGAGGGTCAGGATCGGCGTCAGGCTGACCACGGAATCCGTCGGATAGTTGCCGTAGGCGGCGTCCATCTCCCCGGTCAGGGTCCAGCGATCTCCCAGATGCGCGGCGGGGGCGGCGAGGCCCCCATCGACGAATTCCTGAGCCCGATAGGTGGCGTCTGGCGAGCCGCCCACCCCGACAAATCCGCCAAAATCGCCCAGTCTCTCACCCAGCTCGGCATGCAGGTAGGTGTTGGCTTCGCCAAAGCGCGAGGTCTGTTCGAGGCCGCCGCTCAGGGTCGTATTGGGATCGATCTTCCGCGCCAGAGCCAGATCCGTTTCCCACCAGGGGGCCAGTCCCTTGCTGAGCGAGGCGTAACTCGTGGTCGCGTCCACCCTCCAGGCCTCCCCGAGGGCGTCCCGCTCGGACGCGGAGATATCCTTGAGCAACTCCTGGGCGTCGGGGCTCGGCGTTCCGTTCAGGGCCGGCGCCAATCGCTCCCGCGCCTCCGCGTTGCGGCGACGAAAATAGGCCAGACGCGCATAGGCGATGTGAAGATCGGCATAGTTGGGAGCCAGGGCCAGCCCCTGCTTGAGGGCCGCTTCGGCGCCGTCGAAATCCCCCGTCGCGGTCAGGGCAAGACCGAGATTGAGCCATATATCGGCGTCCTGGGGCGAGGTTTTTGACAGAGCGCGAAACTCCGCCGCCGCCTTCTGCATCCGCCCTGAAAGCCGGTCCTGCACGGCCTGATCGTAGGGCGACAAGGGCGCGGCCGGCGCAGCGGGTCCGGACGCCGGGGATGAAGCCGCGGGCGCGGGCGAGCTCACGGACTCGGCCGCCGCGGCGACGCCGGACAGAGCGACGAACGGAAGCCCGACGAAGAGTGCGGCGCACCGGCGCGCCCGGCCGGTCACGCGCGCCCCGTTCCGATGGGAACCAGGCGCTTGAGGCGCAGAATGAGTTCGTCGGGATTGAACGGCTTGGCGAGATAGTCCGCCGCCCCCAGTTGCAGGGCGTTCACCACGTCCTCGTCGCGCTTCAAAGCCGTGAGCATGATCACCGCACACCCTTGCGTCCGCGGCGCAGCCTTCATCCGGCGCAGCGTCTCGAAACCATCCATGAATGGCATCATGGCGTCCAGGACGGTCGCGGCGGGAGAGAGACGATCGGCCAGCTCCAGGGCTTCCTGGCCATTGCCAGCCTGGGCGACACGATAGCCTCCGGCGACAAGCTTGTGCTCCAGGACCGCCCTCAGCAGAGGGTCGTCATCAGCCACGAGAACGAGAGGAGGCAGCTCTGTATTCATAGCCCGAACCCATCGCGACTTGGAGGGCCGTATCCGGCCGCGCCGACGTCCAGAGTAGGGTTTGGCATAGCCGCTAACACCGGTGCTTGATAGCACTCAACACTATGAAATTACTTCGAACTTGAGCAATCCCTGGATATAGGATTTGGCGGATGTCTGAGGAGACGGGGCGTGAACCGGGGGTTATTGGCGCTCGCCCTGCTCTTATCCGTCTTCGGCGGCTGGTGGGCTTATCGCGCCTATCGCGCCCCAGATCCGGAAAAAGTGTATGTGTTCAAGGGGTTTGAGGGACCGTCCCATGTGAGCCGGGTGGTTCGCCCCCCGGCTGCGACCGTTCCCCAGTTCGACATCGGCGGCGACCACCGTCTGGCCGTGCTGGTCACCGATCCGACATCGGGCTGGCTGGGATTCGTGCGCGGCTTCCGCGCGCGGGGCGTGCCGTTCATGCTCACGGAGGATCCGGCCGTCGCCCTGCGCCACCGCGTGGTCCTGGTCTATCCCCGGATCTCCGGCCGTCTGCCGCCGGCCACCCTTCAGGCCCTGGCGGCCCATGTCCGCTCCGGGGGGACCCTCCTGGCCTTCGATCAGCAGGGCGGCGGACTGGAGGATATGTTCGGCGCCGGCGACGGGATCGCCTCGCGCGCCAGGCGCACCCTGACCTGGGCGACGCCCCGCGGCGACCCGCGCGAAACCACCTTGAGCATCAACGCCTCGGGCGAAGACAATATGGACACGATCGGCTTCCTTGCGGGGAAGGCCGAGGTCCTGGCCGCCTATGATGACGGCGTCCCCGCGGTCACCTGCCGAAGGGTGGTCGGACGCGCCTGCCTCATGGGCGTGGACATCGCCGCCCTGGCCGAGCGTGGGATGAACGGGCGCGGCGAGGCGATCAGCCGGGACTATGTCAACGGTTATGAACCGAGCGTCGATATCCTCTTCGCCTGGATCCGTGACCTCTATGTCCAGGGCGAGACCATGCCATGGCTGATTTCCCCAGCCCCGTCGGGACGGGACGTCTCGATCATCCTGACCCATGACATCGATTTCACGCGCTCGGTGGTGAACGCCAAGGCCTATGCGGACCTCCTCCGCGCCAACGGCCTTTCGGGAACCTTCTTCATGCAGACCAAATATGTGAAGGACTGGAACGACGACATCTTTTTCAACGCCAGGACCGTCCCCCTCCTGAGGGGTCTCCTGGCCGAGGGCATGGAGCTGGGCAGCCATTCGGTCGCTCATTCGCGCGTGTTCAAGGCCTTTCCCCTCGGCGACGGACGCGAAGCCTATCCCGACTATCGGCCGTTCGTGATCGACCGGACCCATGCGCGGGGCGGCACGGTCCTTGGCGAGCTCCGTGTCTCCCGCTTCCTCCTTCGCAAGGCCACCGGCGCCGACGTCGTCTCCTTCCGTCCCGGCCACCTCTCCTATCCCCCTGCCCTGCCCCAGGCCCTGGCCGCCACGGGATATCTCTATTCCTCGGCGCTGCCGGCCGAGAGCACCCTGGGCTATTTCCCCTTCCAGACCACCTATGACCGCGCCGACGCGGCGCTGGAGCCGGAGTATCAGTTCCCCGTCGCCATCGAAGACGAGCAGGCCCCGCCGCTGCAGGATCGTTTCGACGCCGCCGACGCCCTGATCGCCGACATCGCCCGCGAACACGGCGTGGCCGTCATCCTCATCCATCCCGATGTGGTTCAACCCAAGCTCGGCTTCGAGGCCAGGCTGATCGCCGCCTGGCGTGGCCGCGCCTGGATGGGATCCCTGCGGGACTTCGGGGCCTGGTGGGCGGCGCGGGACGCCCTTGACGTCGATGTGGCGCAGCAGGGCGGCAAATGGGTTCTGTCCGCCAGGGCCGGCGACAAGGCCGTCCGCGAGGTGGATGTGATCCTCCCCAAGGGCGGGGCGCACGGAGCGGCCAGGACCATGACCCTCAATCTCGCCCCTGGCCAGGCGACCACACAGGTCCTGAACTGATGCGCCTGACCATCCCGCCCTTGCGGGCCCGCGGCCTCGCGGCCGTTCTCGCCCGAACCGTCCCGGCCATCCTCGCCTTGATCGCGGTCGCGCCGACGCCAGTCCTCGCGAGCGCTGCCCCGGCCTGCCCGGTCATCGATCTGGAAAGTCAGGTGGAGCAGCTGGCCCGCGACACGGCGAACCTGCCGCAAGTCGATCAGGTCGCCGCCTATCGCCGCCTCATCGTCACGCCCCATGCCGGTCTCTACACGCCGCAGGTTCTGGGGCCCATGACGCCTCAGGCGATGGACCGCGCCCTGGCCCGCTCTCTCAGCCAGGTCCGCGCGGAACCGGACCGCCCTGCGCGCCTGGCCGAGCTCAAGGCCGATCTTATCCAGGTGGAGGCCGCCTATGCCGCCGCCTTCCCCGACTTCCGCTGCGATTTCCCCATCTACCTCACCGATACGCTCGGCTGGATGGACGGCGCCGGACGGGTGGTGGACGGACGACCGGCGCTGGTCCTGGGCCTCGACCAGATCTCCCAGGAAGGCGGTGGAATCGGCCTTCGGGTCCTCCTGACCCATGAGATCTTTCATCGCTATCACAGCCAGGCCGCGGGCTTCAGCGACGATCCGGGCGATCGCCAGGCCATCTGGCGCACCCTGTGGGCCGAAGGGCTGGCCACCTATATGAGCTGGCGCCTGACCCCCGGAGCCACGGCGGACCAGGCCCTGCTCTTTCCGCCGGATTTGGCCGAGCGCGCGGGGCCGCACATCGCCCAGATCACCACCGACCTGCTCGCCGCCTTCGACCATCCAGACCCGGCGACCTACCGGACCTACTTCACCACGAGCCCTCAACCCTTACCCGGCGGACTGCCGTTCCGCGCCGGCTATTATGCCGGATTGCGCGCGGCCGGGATCCTGGCGCGCCATCGCTCCCTCGACAGCCTCGCCCATATGCGTGGTCCGACCCTCAAGGCCGCCCTCCGCCGCGCCCTCGGGCGCCTTGCCTCGGGCTGACCGGCGGAGGAAGGCGCGGCATGACTCTGGGAGAAATCACCGCGGTCTGCGCCGACACCCGCGATCTCAATCTGGCGCTGGTCGCCGTCGAGCGCATGGCCGAAGCGGGGGTCGGCCATATTGTCCTGGCGACCGACGCCGACGGCGCCGCCTTCGTGGCCCCACGCGACCGGACGGGCGCTCAGATCGTCGAGAGTCCCACCCTCCAGACCGCCGACGACTACTCCCGCTTCATCCTCGAGCGACTGCCCGATCTCGTCCCCGACGAGGTGGTCATGGTGTTCCAATGGGATGGCTTCATCATCGATCCCCATCTCTGGTCGGAGGATTTCCTGGCGCACGACTATATCGGCGCGCCCTGGCCGACGCCGATCGCCAGCCCCTGCGGCCGGGTGGGAAACGGCGGTTTCAGCCTTCGCTCACGCCGCCTGATGGAGGCGGCCCTGACCCTGCCGCCTCGCCCTCTCGACTACCCCGAGGATCGTCATCTGATCGACCACCTGCCCCAGCTCGAATCGGCGGGTATCCGCGTGGCGCCGCTGGAGCTGGCCCGACGCTTCGCCATCGAGCATCACCCGCCCTATCCGACCAAGGACCCCGAGCGTCTGGCCCCGCCCTTCGAGGTCCTGGGCTTCCATGGCTGGTGCAACATGCATCTGGCCTATGACGACGCCGGCCTGCTCCGCTACGTGGACGAGGTCATGACGCCGGCCCAGCGCCGGCGGATCCTGATCGATGGGACGATGTTCTGGCTGATCGTCTATCTGGTCCATGCCGGCCGCCCCCAGGGCGCCCTGGAGCTTGGCCGGCGCGTCGAGCGCGAACTGGGGCCGGCCGTGGACCTGGCCGATCCGGATTATCTCCGCAAGGTCACCGACCGCCTGCTCGATGAACTGCGGCGCCAGGGTGTGCCGTTCCTTAGCGCCGACCCTGAGTAGAGCGAATTTCGAGCTGAGGGAATCGCTACGGACATCGCCATTCGCTCTAGATTCAATCGTTTACGCGCCGTCTGACCGCCCAGACAGTTTCCATCTGGTCGGACGGCGCTCTAGGTTCGGCGCCGACCTCGGTCGCCGCTCTCAGAAGAAGGCCGCCAGGCCGGTGACGAAGCGGGCCTCGCTGGGGCTCCAGCCGCGCGCCCGCCAATAGGTCGCGGTGACGCCGACCCGGCGATCCCAGGAGACGCCCACATAGGGGGCGAAGCTGCGCTGGATGTCATAGAGCAGGCGCAGGCCCAGCTCCGCGTCGGAAAGCCCCCGTCCGGTCAGGGTCGCGGGCGTCGACTGGGCGGCGAAGTTCAGCTCCACGCGGGGCCGAAGCTCCAGCCTGCGGGTGACGAACCAGGCGGTGGAGGCCTCCACGCGCGCCAGGGCCTCGCCGAGCGTCGAGACATAAAGGCCGCCGGTGAGGTCGACGCCATAGGGGGTCAGGGTCTGGATCTGGGCCGCCAGGGAGGAGCGCCCCACCGGGGCCAGGTCCTGGCGCAGGCCTAACTGGAGATCCGCATAGGGGCCGACCGCGCGGGAGAAGAACCCGTCGAGTTCGCCGGTCTGAAGTCCCTCCCCGCTCGCCCCCTCGCCTTCGGTGTGCAGCACGAACCGGTCGAGATCGCCGCCGATCCAGGTCTCGCCCTCCCAGCGATAACCGCCGCCGGCCCCCGCCTGGTATTCCAGGAGGTCGATCGACCCGCCGGAGAGGATCTGTCCGCCCATGTCCTGACGCATCATGGTCCGCGCCATGGCCATGCTCGCCGCGCCGTAGGTCTCGTCCGCCTCATAGACGCCGCTCCAGACGGGAGCCGGGGCGGGAGCCGGGACGAGAGCCGGGGCGGGAGCCGGGGCCCACTCGGGCGTCGGACCTCGGACCGAAGGCGCGGACGCCGGCGCCGTCACGGACGCACCCCGCATCCCCGGCGTTCCGCCCGGGGCCTCGGGCGCATCGAGGTTCGCCCCGGACAGACCCGCCGCCAGGGCCAGGGCGGCGGCGATCATGCGGCGCTCTCGCGCACGGCGAAGACGCCGAACATGCCGCACGCCATGTGATAGAGCATATGGCAGTGGAAGGCCCAGTCGCCCTCCCGGGGCGTGAAGTCGAAGCTCACCCGACCGGCCGGCGCCACATTCACCGTGTGCTTGAGCGGGCGATGACCCTTGGGCCCGTCGACCAGCTCAAAGAAATGCCCATGCAGGTGGATCGGGTGGGCCATCATGGTGTCGTTGACCAGAACCACCCGCACCCGCTCCCCGGCGCGGAAGGCATAGGGCGGCGGGTTCTCACCATAGCTCACCCCGTCCAGGCCCCAGATGAACCTCTGCATATTGCCGGTCAGGTGGATCTCCAGCGTCCGTCCCGGCGCCCGCGGGTCGGGATTGGGCGCCAGGGCGACGAGGTCGCGGTAGGTGAGCACGCGATGGTCCACATGCTCCAGGCCCTGGCCCGGCTCCCCGGTGCGGTCGGCGGGCATGGGCGCGATCATCTCCACGCCCGGCCCCATCTTCACCCCCGGCGCATTGGCCGGGTCGCGCATGGCCATGCTCATGCCCGACATGCCCGACATGCCCGACATGTCCATGCCCATATCCTTCATCGTCGCCAGGGGACGCGCCCGCAGCGGCGGGACCGGGGCGCTCATGCCCAGCCTGGGGGCCAAGGTGGCGCGGGCGAGACCGGAGCGATCCGCCGCCTCGGCCACCACGGTGTAGGCGCGATCCTTGGGCGTGACGATGAGGTCAAAGGTCTCGGCGTTGGCGATCTGAAGCTCGTCCACCCGCACCGGACGCACCGCCTGGCCGTCGGCGGCGACCACGGTCAGGTCGAGGCCGGGAATCCGAAAATCGAAGATCGTCTGGGAGGCGGCATTGATGACCCTCAGTCGCACGCGCTCGCCAGGAGTGAAGAGACCGGTCCAGTTGTCCGCCGGGTCATGGCCGTTGACGAGGTAGGTATAGGCCGCCCCGGTGACATCGGCGATATCGGTAGGGTCCATGCGCATGCGCGCCCAGTCCAGCCTTTGCCTCAGGCTCTGGCCTCGGCCCGCTATAAGACCCGCCAGGGTCTCCTCGCGATAATTGAACGCCTCGCCGTTCTCTTTCAGCAGGGCGAGGATGCGCTCCGGCGCCAGGAAGCTGAAATCCGACAACACCAGGACATGCTCGCGGTCGCTCTCGATCGGGTCCGGCCCGGCCGGGTCGATGACGAGGGGACCGAACAGGCCCGACTGCTCCTGCAACCCTGAGTGGCTGTGATACCAATAGGTCCCGCTCTGGCGCACATCGAACGCATAGGCGAAGCTCGCGCCCGGCGCGATGCCCGGGAAGCTCAGCCCCGGAACCCCGTCCATGCCGGAGGGGACGATGAGGCCATGCCAGTGGATCGAGGTCGGCTCGGCCATGGCGTTGCGCACGATGATCTGGGCGCGCTGGCCCTCCCTGAGGCGGATCAGGGGCCCCGGCAGGCTCCCGCCGGCCATCACCGCCGCGCCGGCCCGGCCCCGCACGCGCCAGAGGCCCCGCGCCACGGTCAGCGCGATGGGGGGCTGGCTCGACCGGACCGCAGAGCCCGCCGCCGCCGCGAGACCCGGCGAGCCTTGCGCCGCCCAGGCAGGCAGAACGGCGCCGCCGACGCCGATCACCCCCGACAGAAAGTCTCGTCTGCGCATGGTCTCCCTTAGCCGACGTCTCCCCGCGCCCTGGCCCAGGCCCGCTCCATCACCAGCGCGATCACCGGGTCCGGCTCCACGGTGTGCGCATCGCTGAGGCCGAGCGCCTCGGCCATCCGGCGGGCCAGTTCAGCCCGCAGCCCGAAGCGCCCCTGCTGCTCCAGGTTCCCCAGCAAGGCGACCGCATCCCAGCGGGTCAGCATGTCCGCCCGCACCGAAGGGAGCATGAGCGTGTCGACGGTGTGAAGCAGTTCCTCATCAGTGAAGGCGAGGTGAAAGTTCCAGAAGGCGTGAAAGCCGAACGTGCCCCAGCGCGACACATGCGTGAACGGCCGTCCATCGGTCTCGAAGCGGTGTTCCACCGAGAAGTATTTAGCCACCTCCACCGGGGCGAAACGGACGCCGAACTCCTGCTCCAGCCTCGGGCCGAGCGCCGTGCAGATCACCCGGTCCTCCTCCAGATTTCCAAATCGCGGCTCCAGCATCCGCACCGCGTTCATGAGCTTGCGGGACCTCAGGCTGAAGCCGCCATTGCCCACCAGGCAGGCATCGTTCACGAAGCTCAACGGCCAGGGCGCCCCGACATAGTCGTAGTCGAGGAACCCCGGCCACCAGTGCGCCGGACTGATGGCGAAACCGTCCCACTGGAAGATCAACACATGGTCGGTCCGCACGTGATCGACGGCCTCGTTGAGCATGAACTGCGAATAGGCCACCCGGCCCATGATCGGGGGGATGGTGACGATCCGGATCCGTTCGGCGATGGACCGGTAGGCGGGCAGGAAGGCCTGCACGCTCTCATCGGTGACCAGCACCACCTCGAAAAACCCCAGGCGCAGCATCCTGCCGCAGGCGAGAAGGGCCTGGGCATGGTTCAGGGTGTCGACGCACATGGCCGTCACACTGGACAGGGACCGCATGGCTGGCGCCCCGCTACTGGCTGTAGAAAGCCCGGTGGATGGCGTTGAGCCGCACCCGGTCCTGAGGCTGTTCCGCATAGTTCACGAACACGTCCCGGCCCGAGACGATGCCGTTATAGACCTCCCGCTTGTCATGGAGGATCCGGCGCTCGAACCGGCCCTGATGATCCGCATCCTTGAGGAACACCGCGACGAAGTCGTTCCACTGGTCCTCCGACAGGCCGCCGGAAAACCCTCCCTGGGCGCAGGTATAGGATTCCAGGAGCATGACGGGGATCTGGTTTCTCCGCGCCCAGTTGGTCAGGGCGACGCCGCTGTCCGGATAGAACCGCCAGCAATCCACCGGATGGCGGTGGAACATGCCGTTGGAGGGGACGTTGAGGTAGAAAAGGCCCGTGGGCTTCAGGATCCGGATGATCTCCAGGAACAGAAGCCAGAACATCTCGGAATGTTCGAACACCGAGCTGGCGAGCACGATGTCGACGCTGTCGGTCTCGAACGGCAGCGCATAGGGGTCGGTGAGCAGCACGTCCACGCCCTTGCCCGCCGCGAAATCCACCCCGACATAGTCAAATCCCGGCGGGGTGACGCTCCTCAAGGAGCCATTGATGTCCTGGCTGCCGATTTCCACGATCCTGGGCTTCTCGGTGAGCCGCAGGGCCTCGGTCGCGTAGCTGTCGAAGAACGCCTTGCAGTTCTGCAATGCGGTGGGATGCATGCCTCTTCCCTCTCAGGGCCCCAGCTGAAGGGCGGCGCAGCGACGATCGAAGGCGCCCGCCTGCCGTGCAAGAGAAAGCGTCGTTCGGCAAGGTTGACAAGACATGCCCCAGAGCGGCGCGGACCGCTCTTGCGCTCCCGGCGGGTTCGCGCGCGAGGTCACGACACCCGGCGCAAAATGGTGTTTGTCTTGGCCCAGTGACCGGCGAGTCCGGAGCGTTCACGTTCATTTTCATGGGGGATCGCGCAGGTGGATCGTCGTCAACTTCTGCAGATGGGCGCGCTGCTCGGCGCCCTGCCCCTGGCCTCGCCGTCGAACGCTGCGACCAAGGTCGCGGAGCCTCTCACCGCTCTCAGTCTCACCGAGGCCGCGCGTCGGCTGCGCGCACGGGAGGTCACCTCCGTGGCGCTGACACGCGCCTATCTCGACCGCATCGCCATCTACAACCCCAAGCTGAACGCGCTGATCACGGTCATGACCGAAAGCGCGCTCGCCCAGGCCTCCGCCCTGGACCGCGAGGCCCAGAAGGGCGCCTTTCGCGGTCCGCTGCATGGCGTGCCGATCATCCTGAAGGACAATATCGACACCGCCGGGACGCGAACGACGGCGGCGAGCGAGGTGTTCGACGAGCGTGTCCCGACCGAAGACGCCTTCGTCGCGGCGAAACTCAAGGCCGCCGGAGCCGTCATCCTGGCCAAGGCCAACATGCATGAATTCGCCATGGGCCACACCTCCGCCACCTCCTATTTCGGCCCCGTTCGCAATCCTTGGGCGCTCGATCGCACGCCCGCCGGCTCATCAGGGGGATGCGGCGCGGCGGTGATCTCCGATCTCTGCGCCGCGGCCGTGGGCACCGACACCGGCGGCTCGGTGCGCATGCCGGCGGCCTATTGCAGCATGGTCGGGCTCAAGCCCACCTATGGCCTCGTCTCCATCCGCGGGATCGTGCCGCTGGTCTATTCGATCGATCATTGCGGGCCGATGACGCACACGGTCGAGGATGCGGCCCTGCTCCTCAACAGCATGGTCGGCTACGACGCCGACGACGTGGCCAGCCTTGCGCGCCCGCCCGAGGACTATGTGCGCAGCCTGCGCGAAACCCGCGTCGCCGATCTGCGTCTTGGCATCCCCCGCGCGCCCTATTTCGATCGCCTGGATCCAGAGATCGCCGGGGCGATGGAGGCGGCGATCGGGGTGCTGCGCTCGCTCACCCGCTCGACGCGCGATGTTCAGTTGCCCCCGGTCCCCCTGTCGGCCTCGGCCCTGAGCGCGGAGACCGAGCTCTATCACCGGCCCTACCTCGCCCATGACGCGAGGGGCTATTCGCTCAGCATCCGGCGGGGCCTGGAAGGAGAGCAGAAGGCCCTCGACGATGTCGCCGACGCGCCGTGCGCGGACAAGGTGGGCGACTATATCCAGGCGTCCTGGGACCTGACCTTGGCGCGCCGCCGCATCGATGCGGCCTTCACGGATTTCGACCTGGTCGCCCTGCCGACCATGCGACTGCCGCCGCCCACCATCAACGAGGCCCTGGCCCGGGAAGAGACCCCCCAGCCGCGGGAGCCGGAGATCGACAACAACTGTCGGTTCTTCGACGTGTTCGGCATTCCGGCCATCTCCGTGCCGTGCGGATTCACGCGCGGGGGATTGCCCATCGGACTGATGATCGCCGGCCCCCGCTTTTCAGAAGGCCGGGTGCTGGCCCTGGCCCATGCCTACGAGCAGGCGACGACCTGGAGCCAGCGACGTCCGGCCCTGAGCGCCGACATGACGGTTCCCCCGATCATTCGCCGGGGCTGACCGCCGCCCTGGTCCTTGGCTCACAGCTTGCGGCTGAAACGGATCCAGACCATGCGCGCATTGAGGAGATAGAAGGACTCGCTGCCGAACTCGCTGGCGGCCACAGGCGGGCGGGCGTTGGTGAGGTTGTCGCCTTCGAGGGCGATGGCGTAGCGGCCGAAATCATAGCCGAGCGTCGCGGCCAGGGTGGCGTAGGCCTGGACCGGGGCGGTGTTTTCCTCGTCCAGGTACTGGCGACCCACATAGCTCACCGTCACCGAGCCGTTCAGCCCCTGGGGCGGGGCATAGACCAGGCCCATGGAGGCCAGGACGTGGGGCGAAAGGGGCAGCTCATTACCCGCCACCTGCACGCCCAGGCCGCTGCCGGGATCGACGAAGAGATAGTTCGTGAACGTCGCATTGTGCCAGGCGACATTGCCGGTGAGGCTGAGATTGCGCGTCACCGCCCACTGCGCGTCCATGTCCACGCCCAGCAGCCGCTCGCCGGCCGCATTGGCCAGGGCTCCGGACGGAGTCGGCACGACAAGATTGGCGAAGTCGAGGCGGAAGGCCTCGGCCTGATAGGTCAGGCGCCCGTCGTCCAGCGCCCCCTTGATCCCGGCCTCATAGCTGTGCGCAGCCTCCGGCTGAAGAACGGTGGGGGTGTAGTCCGGGCCGAAATCCAGGGCCGCCGGCTTGAAGGCATAACGATAGTCCGCATAAAGAACGAGCTCGTCCGCTCCCGACGTCCAGGCCTGATAGCTGACGCCCACGGTCTCGGTGGGCCGCACGACATTGAGACTGGCGGTCTGGGCCAGGAGCTGGGCCGGCGGGGTGGTGTAATCGCTGGAGACCTTGTGCTCATAGGTCTCGTTGAGGCGCACCCCGGCGACCAGGTCCCAGCGATCCGACGGCTTCCAGTCGAGCTGGGCGTACTGGCCCGCGAACACCCGGCGGTCGTCCACCTTGCCGATCTCATTGACCGGGATCTGCGAGGTCGGCGGGGGCAGGACCGAGCCGTTGAGCGGGACGGTATAGCCGCTATTGCCGTTGAGGGTGGTCTGCTTGCCCAGGCCGTAGAGCAAATCCGCGCCGACGATGAGGGTGGTATCGCCGCCGAAATGGTGGGTCAGGTGGGTGTCGACATAGTCGTCGTCGATATGCCGGTCCTGGTTCTGGCTGTCGGCCGCGCCGCTGAGGTCCGGGTGCAGGAAGGCGCGGATATCGGTGATGTCGGAATGGGCGATGGAGACCAGGCTCGACCAGTCGCCGAGCGGCGTCGGCCGCTCATAGCCGAGCGCCACATGATATTCGTTCTGGTCGATGCCGGCGTTGGCGGGATTGAAATTGGCGTTGACCGGGGTCAGCGAGGTCAGGGCGTCACCCTGACGGATCACCGGGCTCGGCGGGACATCGCGGACGATCGTCACATCGGCGTCAATCGTCAGTTTGTTGACACCCCAGTCCAGCTCGCCCCGATACAGGGCCTTGCCGTCCGAGACGCGCTCGCGCGGATCGGCGTAGCCGACGCTCTCCCCGTCCACGGCCAGGGACTGCTTGTAGTCGCCGATCTGGGGCAGGACGAAGGAGGCGTCGCCGCGGGCCGAGCCATAGGCGCCATAGGCGATATCGGCCTGATTGGCCGCCTGGCCGGCGGGATAGTGCAGCTCCTGCACCACGCCGACAAAGGAGGTGGCGCCGAACATCACCGGGGCCGAGCCCTTGAGCACCTCGATCCGGTCCACATCGTTCATGTCGAGGGTCGTGATCATCGGATTGAAGGCCCCGCCCCAGGGCACGCCATCCACCACCAGCAGGAAGGCGTCGAACTCGTGCAGGCCCCAGAAGGCCGGCACGGCGCTGGAGGGCCCCGCATCGCCGCCCGCCGGCGCCTCGACGCCCGCCGCCAGGGCCAGGGCCGAGGCCAGGGTGTGGGAGTCGCGCTCACGAAGGTCGGCGCCGGTGACCACGGAGATATCCGCCGGCACCTGGTCCACCGGCTCGGGCACGCGCGTGGCCGTGACCACCAGTTGTGACACCGTGGGGACGAACGGATCGGGGGTCTGCGCGGCCGAGTTCGGCGGGGACTCGGCCTCGCCGCCCTGCGCCCAGGCTCCGCCGCCCATGGCGGCGCAGCACGCCGCCATAACCGCAAGGCTCGCGCCCGGCCGCCATTTCTTTGAAGTCATCCGTCCCGCCCGTTCAGATGCGCGCCCCCCGACGCGCTCAGCCTTCCTAACCGCAGCTCTTGTCCCTGTCAGCCTCCTCGGAACACAGGGATCAGGGGTCGGGGATCGGGGGATCGGCACGAACCGGCCCACTCCTCCACCATCACCCCGGTTTGCGGCGCCGAACCAGGGACCCGGGGGTCGGGCGAGGCCTGGCGACAGCGAGCCCTCCCGTTTTAGGGAGGGGCAGAGGAGCGCCGCTCACCAGGCTCCGGCTTCGCGCAGGCGGCGGGCGAGATCAGGGGGAAAATCTCCGCCGTCCTCAGACTCCAGGTCCGCGGGCGCGTCGTCCGGCTCCAGATAGCGCCAGCCCTGAAAGGCCCGTCGCGGCGTCGGAACCGTGCGCACGATCCTCTCGTCCAGGGTGATGCGGCACATCGGGCCCCGATCCGCAGCCACCGTCTCCACCGCCAGCAGGGTCTGCCGGCACAGGATCATGCCCTTGAAGATGCGATAGAGCGAACCGCCGTCCAGGAGCCGGTCGGCGGCCTTGGGCGTCTGCCGGGTCCACAGTCGCCAGGGCTCACTCCTCGCCGCCGTCGCCCGTCTATGGGCCAGAAGATCGTCGATGGTGTCGCAGCCCACGCACAGGCGGATCATATGCAGCGTCACGCTTCAGGCCTCGCCCCCGGCCTGAACCCTCAGCAGAACGGCGGATTCGACCACCTGCCGCCCTTCTTCGACCAAGACCTCCGCCACCTCGCCGTCGAAGGGCGCGGTCAGGGTATGCTCCATCTTCATGGCCTCCAGAACGGCCAGAGCTTCGCCCGCAGTCACCTTCTGGCCCGCTGAGGCCATCAGCCGGCTGATGCGGCCCGGCATGGGGGCGCGAACCGCGCCGTCCGAGGCGGCCGCCCCTCCCCCTTCACCCAGACGAAACCGGGACAGCCGGAAGGCCTCGCCCTCGCAGAACACGACGCGAGACTCATCCTCGTCTCCCGCCCGCGGCGGCGGAGTCTCGGCGAAGGCGAAGGCCTCGTCAGGCCGGGCGCCGTCCAGGTGCACCGTAGCGCTGAGGCGAGGCGGCGCGTTGATCCGAAAACCGGTCGCCCCGGAACGCGGCGACCAGACGCGGGGGCCCTCGCCCGCCCCAGCCTCATCCAGAGCGCCGATGGCCGTGCCCGAAACCGCCGGCGTCGGAGGCGACGCCAATGCGTCCATATGCCGCGCGATGAAGCCGGTATCGACCCGGCCCGCGGCGAAGTCGGGATGGTCCGCGCATCGCGCCAGGAAGGCGGCATTGGTGCGCAGCGGCCAGATCTCCACCGCCCGCGCCGCTCCAGCCAGGCGAGAGGCGGCTTCGGCGCGGTTGGGCGCGTGCACGATCAGCTTGGCGATCATGGCGTCATAGAAGGGCGAGATGGCGTCGCCCTCCTCCACGCCGCTATCCACCCGGATCTCGGTGGGCAGACGCAGATGGGTGATCGGTCCCACCGAGGGGAGAAATCCCTTGGATGGAACCTCGGCATAGAGCCGCGCCTCCATGGCCCAGCCGTCCAGCCGGATCTGCTCCTGGGCCAGAGGCAGGGGCTCCCCGGCGGCGATGCGCAGTTGCCACTCCACGAGGTCGAGGCCCGTCACCGCCTCGGTCACCGGATGCTCCACCTGCAGGCGGGTGTTCATCTCCATGAACCAGATGGCCTCAGCCGAGAGCCCGCGCGAGCCATCGGCGATGAACTCCACGGTCCCGGCGCCCTGATAGCCCACGGCGGCGGCGGCCCGAATGGCCGCGCCCGTCACCGCGGCCCGCGTCGCCGCGTCCATGCCCGGCGCCGGCGCCTCCTCGATGAGCTTCTGGTGACGCCGCTGGAGTGAACAGTCGCGCTCGAACAGGTGCACCACCTGACCGTGGGAGTCGGCGAAGACCTGGACCTCGATGTGCCGCGGCTGAGCGATCAGCTTCTCAAGCAGGACCCGCTCATCGCCAAAGGCCTGCAAGGCCTCCCGGCGCGCGCCCGCTAGAGCCTCGGCGAAGCCGGCGGCGTCGTGCGCCTCCCGCATCCCCCGGCCGCCGCCGCCGGCCACGGCCTTGATCAGAACCGGCCAGCCGATCCTGTCCGCCTCGGCCGCCAGCCGATCAGGGTCCTGGTCTTCGCCCAGATAGCCGGGCGTCACCGGCACGCCCGCGGCGATCATCAGCCGTTTGGCGGAATCCTTCAGCCCCATGGCGCGGATCGCGCTCGGCGGCGCCCCGACCCAGGTCAGACCGGCGGCCTGCACGGCTTCGGCGAAGTCGGCGTTCTCCGAGAGGAAGCCATAACCCGGATGAATCGAGTCGGCGCCCGTGGCCCTGGCCGCCTCCAGCACCGCCTCGCTGTTCAGATAGCTGTCGCGCGGGCTCGGCGGGCCGATCAGCGCGGCCTCGTCGGCGTCGCGGACATGGGCGGCGGAGCGATCCGCCTCCGAATAGACGGCCACGGTGGCGATGCCCAGCCGCCGCGCCGTGCGGATGATTCGGCGTGCGATCTCTCCGCGATTGGCGATCAGCAGCTTGCGGATCGGCGCCACCTACGACCTCCAGGCCGGGACGCGACGCTCAAGGAAGGCCGACACGCCCTCGCGCCCTTCGGAACCGCCCCGCACCCGGGCGATGTCATGCGCCGTTTCGCTCAGCAGCCCGTGATCGATGGCGCGACCGGTCACGCGCTCCACCAGTCTCTTGGCCTCCGCGACCGCAGCCGGGCCGGCCAGCCGCGCCTCCTGAATCAGAGCCTCGCGCGCGGCGTCGAGTCCCGCGGCATCCTCGACGAGTTCATCCGCCAGACCGATGTTCAAGGCCGCCTCGGCGTCGAGGGCGCGGCCGAGCGCGAACAGGGCGCGGGACCGGCGCGGGCCGATCGCACGGACGACATAGGGGCTGATGGTCGCCGGAACGAGGCCCAGCTTGACCTCGGAGAAGGCGAAGACGGCGTTGCGCGCGGCGATCGTCATGTCGCAGGCCGCCGCCAGCCCGGCGCCCCCGCCATAGGCCGGCCCCTCCACCAGGGCCACGGTCAGCATGGGAAGGTCGTGAAGCCGCTTGAGCATCCGGGCGAGGGCCAGAGCGTCTTCCCGATTGTCCGCCTCGGTAAAGTGGGCCGCGCGGCGCATCCAGTCGAGATCGGCCCCGGCGCAGAAGGCGCCGCCGACGCCGCGGATGAAGACCACGCGCACGCCATCGGCCGATTCCAGGGTCTCGAACATCTGATCGAGCGCCCCGATCACCTCCTCGTCGAAGGCGTTTTTGCGCGCCGGACGGTTGATCCAGACCGTCGCCGCGCCCTCGGCGGTGGCTTCGAGGCGCACGGAATCCGAGGCGACATCGGTGTCGGCGACCTCCACGAAGGGGTCGGTGAATGCGGGTTCCACAGGCTCGGAAGGGGCGGCGCTCATGGACTTGTCCTCATCTGGTGCGGCGGGGGCGCGACATCCCGCGCAGGCGGCGAATCATCATGGCGCGCTCACATGCGGAAGACGCCAAAGCGCGTTTCCGGAATGGGCGCATTGAGCGACGCGGCCAGGGCCAACCCCAGGACATCGCGCGTCTGCGACGGATCGATCACGCCATCGTCCCAGAGCCGGGCCGTGGCGAAATAGGGGTCGCCCTCGGCTTCATAACGGGCCCGGATCGGCGCCTTGAAGGCCTCCTCGTCCTGCGGGCTCCAAGCCTCGCCCCGGGCTTCCAACCCGTCGCGCCGGAGGGTGGCCAGGACGCTCGCCGCCTGCTCTCCGCCCATGACGCTGATCCGGCTATTGGGCCAGCTGAAGAGGAAGCGGGGCGAATAGGCCCGCCCGCACATGCCGTAATTGCCGGCGCCGAAGGACCCGCCGATGAGCACGGTGAGCTTGGGGACCTCCGCGCAGGCCACCGCCGTCACCAGCTTGGCGCCGTCCTTGGCGATGCCTCCAGCCTCGTAGCGAGCCCCGACCATGAAGCCGGAGATGTTCTGCAGGAAGACCAGGGGAATGCGCCTCTGGCAGGCCAGCTCGATGAAATGGGCGCCCTTGAGGGCGCTTTCGGAGAACAGAACGCCGTTATTGGCCAGGATGGCGACCGGGTATCCCCAGATGTGAGCGAAACCCGTGACCAGGGTCGAGCCATAGAGCGCCTTGAATTCGTCGAGCCGCGATCCGTCGACGATCCGCGCGATCACCTCGCGCACATCATAGGGCGCGCGCACATCCGCCGGAATGACGCCCAGGAGCTCTTCAGGGGCATAGGCTGGCGGCGCCGGATCGGCCAGAGGCAGGTCCGCCGGCGTGGCGGGCCCCAGTCGCCTCAGGATGGCGCGCACCAGGGACAGGGCGTGCTCATCGTCCTCCGCCACATGGTCGACGACGCCGCTCTTTCGCCCGTGAGTATCGGCCCCGCCAAGTTCCTCGGCGCTGATCACCTCGCCCGTCGCCGCCTTCACCAGCGGCGGGCCGCCCAGAAAGATCGTGCCCTGATCGCGGACGATGATCGTCTCGTCGCTCATGGCTGGCACATAGGCGCCCCCGGCGGTGCAGGAGCCCATGACGCAGGCGATCTGCGGGATGCCCAGAGAGCTCATCCGGGCCTGATTGTAGAAGATGCGTCCGAAATGCTCGCGATCGGGAAAGACCTCGGCCTGATGCGGCAGGTTGGCGCCGCCGCTGTCCACCAGATAGACGCACGGCAGGCGGTTCTGCAGAGCGATCTCCTGGGCCCTGAGGTGCTTCTTGACGGTCATCGGGAAATAGGCCCCGCCCTTGACCGTGGCGTCGTTGGCGATGACGAGCGCCAGCCGACCGCTGATCCGCCCGATGCCGCAGATCAGCCCCGCGCCTGGAGCCTCGCCATTATAGAGACCATGCGCGGCCAGGGCGCCGATCTCCAGGAAAGGCGAGCCGATATCGATCAGCCGCTCGACCCGCTCCCGCGGAAGAAGCTTGCCGCGCGCCGCGTGCCGTCGACGCGACGCCTCCGGCCCGCCCAAGGCCGCCTGGGCGGTCTCGGCGCGCAGACGCGCGACCAGGGCGAGGTTGACCTCCCGGGCCCTGGCGAAGCCGTCGCCATAGATGTCGATCTTCGAGGTGAGACGCGGCATGGGACTTGGGCCTAGCGCCCGGCCTCGTCCGGTCCGGACACCGTCACGTCCAGATCGGTGAGCAGTCCGTTGGCGATGGAATAGACCCAGCCGTGCACCTTGAGACCCTGTCCCCTGGCCCAGGCGTCCTGGACAAAGACGTCCGAAGCGACATTGCGCACCTGACGGATGACATTGAGCTCGACCAGCCGGTTGAGACGCGACGGCTCGCCCAGGCCCTCCAACTCGCCGCGGTGGTCGTGTTCGATCTCGCGGATCGGATGCAGCCAGTGATCCACCAGGCCCCGGCGCTGTCCGTCCACCGCCGCCGCGACCCCTCCGCAGCCATAATGGCCGACGACCAGGATATGGCGCACCTTGAGAACATCCACGGCGAACTGCAGCACCGAGAGATAGTTGGCGTCCTGGGGCGGGGCGAGATTGGCGACGTTGCGATGAACGAAGACCTCGCCGGGATCCAGGCCGATGATTTCATTGGCCGGGACGCGGCTGTCGGAGCACCCGATCCAGAGATATTCCGGGGTCTGCTGTCCCACCAGCCTCTGAAAGAACCCCGGATCGACCTCGAGCTTGGCGGCCGCCCAGCGGCGATTGTTCTTTTTCAGGTCCTCGATCATCCGACTCTCGCGCCCCTGCTCGTCAGGCGTAGGATTCGGTCATCGCCGAATAGGCGAGTGTGCGCAGGTCGCGTCGCAGAGTCAGGCGGGCGTCGCTGCCCATGACCTGGGTCATGAACACCACCGCCAGCTCTTCGAGCGGGTCGATCCAGAACGCCGTGGACGCCGCGCCGCCCCAGAAGAACTCCCCTTCCGTGCCGGGCAGGCGCGTCCTGGCCACATCGACATTGACGCCGCAGCCGATGGAAAAGCCGATCCCCGCATAGCTGGTCTCGCTGAACGTCCCCGGAGTCGACATATCAGCCACCTCCCCATCGTCAGGCAGGAAGTTGCGGCTGAACAGCTCCACGGTCTTGGGGCTGAGGATGCGGGCGCCGTCAAGTTCGCCGCCGTTCAGCATCATGCGGCAGAAGCGCATATAATCGTGCGTGGTCGAGACCAGACCGCCGCCACCGGATTCCAGGATCGGCGGCTTGGCGTAGGTGCTGGCCTGCCGGTCGTCCTGAACCTTCAGCCGGCCGTCCTTGCCGGGCTGATAGCAGCTGGTGAACCGGTCCATCTTCTCCGGAGGAACCCAGAAGGCCGTGTCCGTCATCTTCAACGGCTCGAACAGCCGGGTGCGGAGGAACTCGGCGAAGCTCAGGCCGGACAGCTTCTGCACCAGATAGCCCATGACGTCGATGGAGACCGAATAGTTCCAGGCGGTCCCGGGCGAGAACTCAAGCGGCAAGTGCGAAAGCTGCTCGATCATGGCGTCAAGGCCGCCGGGCGTATCGAAGGCGTTGATCTTCTGGCGGCGATACTCGGCGTCGACGCTTGTGCGCATCATGAAACCATAGGTGAGGCCCGAGGTGTGGGTCACCAGGTCCACCACCTTCATGGGGCGCTCCACCGGCGTGGTGATGAAGCCGGCGGGCTGGCCCGACAGCAGGGTCGGAACGCCGCTGGCATAGACGCCGAGGGTCTTCCAGGAGGGGATATGGGCCGCCACGGCGTCGTCCAGACCGAGCTTGCCCTCCTCCACCAGCATCATCATGGCCACCGCAGTGATCGGCTTGGTCATGGAATAGATGCGGAAGATGGCGTCCTCGCGCATGGCCAGGCCGCGTTCCAGATCCATGTGCCCGCTCAATCCGGTGTGAACCAGCTCGCCGCGACGCCAGACCTGGGTGATCAGCCCGGGAAGCTGTCCGCTGTCCACATAGCGCGACCTCATCACCTCATCGAGCTTGGCCAGCCTGGCGCTGCTGAAACCCAGGGTCTCGGGTTTGGTCATCTCGCGTTTCCTCTTCCTTATCTCTCAGGGCTCAATCGTCGCCAAAGCGCGCCGGCGCCTCAGACCTTCACGAATCTCAGGGTCATACGGTCGCTCTCGCCGATGGCGAGATATGTCGCGGCGTCATAACCGGCGGGAACCGGCTGTCCCCTGGCGTGCGAGCGAAGGGTCGGCGGGAGCGTCCAGACGCCGAAGGGATGGGTCTTGTCGTCCTTGGGGTTGGCGTGCATCTCCGACTGGCCGTCGAGTTTGAAGCCCGCCGCCGACACGTGTTTCACCACCCAGTCGGTGTTGACATAGCCATCCGAGGCGTCGGCCAGCATGGGCCTGGGGTCGGCCCGGTGATCGGTCACGGCGAGCACGCCGCCGGGCTTCAGGACGGCGTGGGACTCTGAGAGCACGGCGTCGAGCACCGCCGGGTCGGCGACCCAGTCATGGAGATTGCGCGTGGTGAGGACGAGGTCCGCGGTCCCGTCCGGTCCCATGGGCCCCTTGGCCAGCGGCGCGACAACGATCTTCCCCCAGAGGGAGGTATCGGCGAACCGGGCCAGGAAATGCGCCGAATCGCCCTCGATGGCGGCGATGTAGCGGCCCCCGCTGCGATGCAGATAGGGCGCGAGGATCTCCGTCCAATAGCCCCCGCCCGGCGCGATCTCCACCACCGTCATGCCGGGGCGCAGGCCATAGAACTCCAGGGCGGCGAGGGGATGTCGATAGCGGTCCCGAGCGACATTGGCGGGGGAGCGCAAGGAACTGGCGACCGCCTCGGCCAAGGTCTCGGGCCCCGGCTGGGCGGCGGCGCGTTCGCTGAGGGACACGCCCGTCAGGGCCAGCCCGGCGAGCATCGCTCGGCGACGATCCATCATGATCCGGGTCAATCCGCCTCTCCCTGATTGCACGATCTGCCTTGGCGATATGCCTTCTAGGCTCCCGGCTCGCCGCCGTCGACAGTCCGCGGCGTCAGAGTCGAGGCCAGAGTCCGCACGCGCCGAGATTTGCGATATTCCCCTCCTGTGACCCGCGACGCCCCTTCCGCTGAATCCCTCGTCCGTCCCGGCGCGCAGCAGCGGCTGGCCCTGGAGCGCCCCTGGCCGCTCGATCGGGAAAGTTTCATCGCCTCCCCCGCGAACGCCGCGGCGCTGCAGCTGATCGAGACCGACACGGCCTGGCCCGAGGGGCGCCTGGCGCTGATCGGCCCGGAGGGATCGGGCAAAACCCATCTGGCGGCCATCTGGGCCGCCCGCGCGGGGGCTCAGGTGATAGCGGCGGCTGACCTGCGCGCTCTCCACGCCGGCGGACCGCTTGTGATCGAGGATGCCGACCGCGGGGTGAACGCGCGCGCCCTCTTCGCCGTCCACGAGGCCGCCGGCCCTTCCGCGCCGGCGCTTCTGACCGCCAGGACCCGTCCGCGTGACTGGCCCCTGGATCTCCCCGACCTGCGCTCGCGACTCAACGCCATGATGCTGGCCGAGCTCTCAAGCCCCGATGACGAGGTCCTGAGCGCCATGCTCGATCGCTTCTTTCGCGAGCGGAACATCGTCCCGCCAAAGTCGGTGACCGCCTTCCTCCTGCGCCGCATCGAAAGGTCCGCCGCCGCCGCCCGTCGCGCGGTGGAGCAGATCGACGAGGCCGCCTCCCAGTCCCGCCGCAACATCACCCGCGACCTGGCGCGCGAGGTGCTGGGCGAGGTCTGAGCCGCAAGGCGCTCGCACCCCGGACACGACTTTGTCGCGCGGATCGGGTAAGCTGGCGGAATTAGCGCGCGACAGGCGCATCTCCACGGCAGCCACCGTCTTGAGCACAGAGCCCCATTCCCCGCGTTCCGTTGAGCTGTCCGAACCCTCGGCGACGGCCCCGCGCGAGCCGAGTGTGGTGGAACTGGCTCCCCATCTGATGCGGCGGTCGCTGGAGCCCGCGGATCAGATCCTCGCGGGGCCCGAGGCCCCGGCCGCGCCCGGGCGTTCTCCCCTCGCCCATTCTCCCAAGCGCTTCATCAACCGCGAGCTGTCATGGCTGAGCTTCAACCAGCGGGTTCTGGAGGAATCAGCCAATCCGCGCCATCCGCTGCTTGAGCGGGTCCGCTTTCTCTCGATCTCGGCCAACAACCTCGATGAGTTCTACATGGTCCGAGTGGCGGGCCTCAAGGCGCAGGTGCGCGAGGGGGTGCGATCGCTCAGCCAGGATGGGCTGACGCCGCAGGAGCAGTTGCGGCAGATCGAGGCCCAGACCTCGCGCCTGATGGCCGAACAGCAGCGCCTGCTTCAGGGCCTGCGGACCGAGCTGGCCGGCGAGGGCTTGCGTCTGCTTGAGCCCAAGGATGTGAACGGCGTCGACCGGGCGATCGCCGAGACTTTGTTCATGGAGCACATCTTCCCGGTGGTGACGCCCCTGGCCATCGACCCGGCCCACCCCTTCCCCTTCATTCCCAATCTCGGCTTCGCCCTGGCCCTGAAGCTTCAGCGCAAGGCCGACCACAGCGATTTCTATGCCCTGATCCCCGTCCCGACCCAGGTTGAGCGGTTCTGGGAACTGCCCAATGTGCGCGGCGGCAAGCGGCGCGCCGAGCGCAAGATTCTCGCCCTGGAGAGCTTTCTCATCCTCTTCCTCGACAGGCTGTTTCCGGGCTGCGAGGTGCTCAGCCAGGGCCTGTTCCGCCTGATTCGCGACTCCGATGTGGAGATCGAGGAGGAGGCCGAGGACCTGGTGCGCGAGTTCGAAGCGCGGTTGAAGCGGCGGCGCATGGGCTCGGTGGTGCGCATCAAGATCGAAGCCTCCATGCCCGAGGATCTGCGTCACTTCATTCTCCACGGGCTGGACGCCGACCCGGCCGACGCCGTGGACATCAACGGCAAACTCGGCCTCGCCCAATTCGATCAGCTCATCCCCTCAGATCGCCAGGACCTGAAGTTCAAGCCCTTCACGGCGAGGTTCCCCGAGCGCATCCGCGACCATGGCGGCGACTGCATCGCCGCGATCCGCGAAAAGGACATCCTCGTCCACCATCCCTTCGAGAGCTTCGATGTGGTGGTGCAGTTTCTGCTGCAGGCCGCGCGCGACC
>JAKBBV010000042.1 GCA_021808285.1 Pseudomonadota bacterium
CCGGCGTGTGGCCACCCGATTCGAAAAGACCGCAAGGAACTACCTCGCCGTCGTAACACTCGCCGCCATCATCCTATGGCTAAGGTAACTGTCCACAGCTCCTAGAGTGCGTCGCGTTGAGATCGAACCGCTTGGCTGCCTCTCAACGCACTCAGACCCCTTAAGGAGTGGCGCACGATTCAACGTTCCCGCGATTCCGCGTCAACGCATCGTGCTCCGAAGCTCGGCCGGCTACTCACCCCCCGCCTCGGCGACCTCCATGGCCGCTCGGGCGAGGGCGTCGACGCGTTCGTTCTGCGGATGGCCCGCATGGGCCTTGACCCAGCGCCAGTCAATCTGATGGCGGCCTCGCACCTCGTCGAGACGCCGCCACAAATCCTCGTTCTTCACCGCGCCCTTGGAGAGCGTGCGCCAGCCGCGCGCCTTCCAAAGATCCAGCCATTGGGTGACGCCATTGCGCAGATACTGGCTGTCGGTGTGCAGTTCCACATGGCAAGGGCGCTTGAGAACGGACAAGGCCTCGATCGCGGCGATCAGCTCCATGCGGTTATTGGTCGTGTGCGCAGCGCCGCCGGAGAGGGTCCTTTCCTGACCCCGGGCCAGGAGGAGGGCCGCCCACCCTCCCGGTCCCGGATTGCCGCGGCATGACCCGTCGGTGAAGATGACCACCTCCGGCGCCGAACTCATGCGAACAAAGCTTTCAGGTTCGGGGCGGCGCGATGCACGTCGAGCTTGCGGACATATTCCATCGGGTCCTTGGGCCGCACGAGGGAGCCGGGTGGGGTCGACCCCCAGTCCTTTAGCCGGGTCAGGAAGAACCGCATGGCCGCTCCATGGGCTAGCACGCCTAGAGCCTCTCGCTCAGCTGGACCAAGCCGCCGACGGCTTTCATAGCCGGCAATCAGGGCTTCGGCGCGAAGCGGATCAAGGCCGCCGTCATCGCTGAAGGCCCAGGCATTGAGAGCCACGGCCAGGTCGTAGGCATGGGCATCCCAGGCGGCGAAATAGAAGTCTATAGCGCCGGCGAAGCGGGCCTCCACAAAGAATACGTTGTCGGGAAAATAGTCGGCATGGATGATGCCCGCCGGCAGCTTCTGGGGCCAGTTCCGGGCGAGCTGATCGAGATCGGCATGTATCAAATCGGTCAGTCCGGGCCGGAGCGCGTCGGCCGCGACCGCCAGAGGGGCGAACATCCGCGCCCATGCCGCCTGACCGAGATCGTTGGCGCGTCGGCCGGCGAAGCCCTCCGCGGCGTCGTGCAGCCAAGCCAGGCCCCGCCCGGCTTCCCGGCACTGGGCGGCGGTTGGACGTTTGACCGACAAGCCCGGCAAAAAGGCCGCGATAGCCGCAGGGCGACCCTCCAACTCGCCGAGCAGCTCACCGTCGCGGTCAGGAACTGGAGCGGCGCTGGGAAAGCCGCGCTCAGCCAGCCAGGCCATCAGTGAGAGGAAGAAGGGAAGGTCCGTCGCCTTCACCCGCCGCTCATAAAGGGTGAGGATATAGCGCCCGGCCTCGGTCTCAAGCAGGTAGTTGGAGTTTTCCACCCCTTCGGCGATGCCTTTGAAGGCGAGTGGACGGCCCAGCGGATAGCGGGCGAGAAAGGCCTCCAGGGCCTCGGCGCTGACTTCGGTGTAGACGGCCACGACGACAGCCTGATCCGCGAGCCCGCCGCCAGCGTCAAGGGGCAAGGAAGCGGCCGTCCGGACTTCGCATCGTCTCGCCGCGTTGCGGCTGCGCGCCGCAGGCTCTATCAGGAAGTTCACCGCCCGCCGTCCCTGAGGGGCTCCTCGCGCGGCGAGGACCTTCTTTCAAGGCATTTGAAGGCCACAGACCGCCATGCGCCGCTTGCCCCTTTGTCTCTTCCTGCTCGTGTTCGCCGCGTCTGGCGCGGGGCTGCGCGCGGCTCACGCCCAGATGGGCCCGGGCGGCGGCGGGGGAAGCAGTGATGACGACGCCAAACGCAAGGCGCGGGAGGAGGCGTTCGGCGGGCTCAACGCACCCCTGCCCAAGGTCAAGAACGCCGGGCCCTGCCCCTATGTGAAGGTGCTCTACGACGCCAGCCGGATGGTGGAGTTCAAGAACAATGTGGAGGATTTCGCCACAGTGGGCTTCACCGGCGAGATTGAGGACATCATCTCGGATTGCGCCTATGCCGGCGATGAGCCCATCACGGTGAAGGCCAAGGTTCGATTCGCGCTCGGCCGCGGACCCCAGGCGGTAGGACGCACCCATGTCTATCAATATTGGGTGGCGGTGACCGACCGTAACCATGCCGTGTTGGCCAAGCAGGAATTCACTTTGCCGGTTACATTCGCCGCTGGACAAGACCAGACGGTGAAGTCGGAAACCCTCGACAAGATCATCATTCCCAGGGCCAATAGCCGCGTCAGCGGGTCGAATTTCGAGGTTCTGGTCGGCTTCGACGTGACCCCGGCCATGGCCGCCTTCAACAGGGCGGGAAAGCGATTCCGTCCCGAAGCCGGCGCGGGAGTCGCGGGCAAATCATGAGCGACCTGAAATCGGCGCTCGGCCAGGCCGCGGCGAGCGCGTTCTCGGCCTTGGGGCTCGATCCAGCGCTGGGGCGCGTCACCCTGTCCGATCGTCCCGACTTGGCCGATTTTCAGTGCAATGGCGCCCTGGCCGCCGCTCGCACCGCCAAGCGAAATCCGCGTGAGATCGCCGCTGAGATCGCCCAAAGGCTTGGGGGGTCGCCCCTGGTGGCTGCGGTGGAGGTCGCCGGCCCGGGGTTCATCAACCTCAAGGCCTCGTCCACCGCCCTCTCGGCGCGCGCGAACGCCCTGTTCGCCGACCCACGTACCGGGGCGCCGATGCGGGCGACGCCGCGCCGGGTGTTGATCGATTACGGCGGCCCCAATGTCGCCAAGGAAATGCACGTTGGTCATCTGCGCGCCTCCATCATCGGCGAGTCGGTCAAGCGGCTGCACCGGTTTCTCGGCGATGACACTCTGGGCGATGCGCATTTCGGCGACTGGGGGTTCCAGATGGGGCTTCTGATCACCGCCTGCGCGGAGGCCGATTCCAAGGTCGCAGCGACGCTTGAGGCCCTGAATTCGGCGCCAGAGCCGTCCGAGCCCGAGATCGAGGCGGCCATCGCTCTCTTCGCCGCGCATATTCACCTTGAGGACCTGGACCGTCTCTATCCGGCCGCCGCCGCGAGGGCCAAGGCCGAGACCGACTATCGCGACCGCGCCAGGCGGGCCACGGCCGAGCTGCAGTCAGGGGCTGCGGGGTATCGTCTCATCTGGCGCCATTTCGCTGGTCTGACGCGGGCGGCTCTGGAGCGCGACTTCCGGGCGCTGGGCATCGTCTTTGACCTCTGGCGCGGCGAGAGCGACGTCAACGATCTGATCGGCCCCATGGTCGAGGAGCTCAAGGCCAAGGGGCTGGCCTTCGAGGATCAGGGCGCTCTCATCATCCGTGTCGCCAGAAACGACGACAAGCGCGAACTCCCGCCCCTGATCGTGGTCTCGTCCGAAGGCTCGGCCATGTATGGCACGACGGACCTGGCCACTGTGCTCGACCGCAAGCGCCTCTATGAGCCGGACCTCGTCATCTATGTGGTCGATCAGCGCCAAAGCGACCATTTTGAGCAAGTCTTTCGCGCGGCCGAACTCGCTGGCTACGCCGCCCCGGGACAACTCGTCCACGTGGGCTTTGGCACCATGAACGGCGTGGACGGCAAGCCGTTCAAGACTCGCGAAGGCGGGGTGCTCAAGCTGCGCGATCTGATCGAATTGGGGCTGGCTAAATCGCGCGAGCGTCTTGCTGAGGCGGGGCTGGGGGGTGAACTCGATCCTGAAGCCTTTGAAGCCACGGCGCTCAAGGTGGCGGTGGCGGCGATCAAGTTCGCCGATCTGGCCAATTTCCGTGGCACGTCTTACGTCTTCGACCTTGATCGCTTCTCCAGCTTCGAGGGCAAGACGGGCCCTTATCTGCTCTACCAGGCGGTGCGGATCAAATCGCTGCTGCGACGGGCGGCCGAAGATGGCGGCTCGCTCGGCCCGATCGCCGTGGCGGAGCCGCAAGAGCGTGAACTCGTCATCCTACTCGACGCATTCCCTTCGGCCGTGGAGGAGGCGGAGAGCAAGAGCGCCCCGAACGCCATCGCCGAACATGTCTATCGTCTCGCCCAGGCCTTCGCCCGATTCTACGCCGCCTGCCCCGTGCTCTCCGCCCGTCCGGACGAACGCGATTCCCGCCTCGCCCTTGCGGCCCTCACCCTGCGGCAGATGGAGATCGCCCTCGACCTGCTGGGCCTGGAGGCGCCGGAGCGGATGTGAACGCCCCGCTGGGGGTGCCGCCGATGATCACTCGGCTCGATGTGCCCAGAAGCCTTTCGTGGCCTTCTGCGGAACAAAGGGTTGAGCATCGGATTGAGTTTGACCGCTGCGACCCCGCACGCGATTGCGCTGCCCTCGGCGGAGCGCGGCCAATTGACCCACGCCGGCGGGGTGTTCTTGAAGGCCGAAGACCCCAAGGCCTTCGTTCTCTGGCGCAAGGACATGTTGGACGTTCCGTTCGCGCCCTGGGATGAGGCCTCCACGGCGTACGATCAGGCGGGCCATACCCCGCTGTGGCTTTTGGCCGTTCCCTGAAAACACGACCCATTTTGCAGCCTCGGACCGGGATCTGATGATAAACTTCTCGTACGACGACCCCGACAACATCCTTGCCCGCGTCGCCGCCCAAGGGGTCACCCCGCTCAGTCCCGACGACACTGACTCCAATGGCCGCGTCGTCTGGATCCTGGTCCGGATGGCGAGAAGGTCGAGCTGTGGGAGCCCAAGAAGGGCTTGAGCGGGCCCGCGCTCCCTCGGGCTTGACTCCTGGCGCCAACGCGCCCACTCCCGCCCCTGTTCTTGCGGGAGAGTCCGGCCCTTGGCCGGCGCCGAAGGCGCAACCGCCCCGGAAACGCTCAGGCAAACGGACCGCGGGAACATAAGGACGCTGGAAAGAGACGGGCGCCGTTCCTCCCCGGGGAGGCGGGGCCGTCTCGCCGACGGAGCAAGGGCGCTCGGCGACGGGCCCCGGAATCTCTCAGGCTCAAAAGACAGCGGGGGCGCGAACTGACCGGCTGGACGCGCCTCGTGTCCAGACCGCCGCGTGTCCCTGGAGAAGTCCCGTGTCCGACCCAGTCTCCACTCAAGGAATCTCTGAGAGTCTTCTGATTACGCCGCTGCATGGGGCTCACGTCGCCCGGGGCGCGCGCATGACCGCCTTCGCGGGCTACGATATGCCGGTGAGTTACCCACTCGGCGTGCTCAAGGAGCATCTCTGGACCCGAGCCCATGCAGGTCTCTTTGACGTTTCGCACATGGGGCCGGCTTTCCTGCGTCTGACCTCGCCAACCGGCGAGCCGGCGGCTGACCATGCGGCGGTGAGCGCCCTGATCGAGCCCCTGCTCACCGGCGATATCGCCGGTCTTGCGCCGGGTCGATTGCGCTACACCCTGTTGCTGAACGCCGAGGGCGGCATCATCGATGACCTTATGATCGGACGGCCCGTAGAGCCGGAGCGTCAGGGCGAGCTCTATGTGGTGGTCAACGCCGCCAACAAGGCCTCCGACTTCGCCGTCGTCGCCGCTGCTGCGGGTCAGGCGGCGCAGCTGGATCGGGCCGACGACCGAGCCCTCATCGCCCTTCAGGGACCAGAGGCCGCTGCCGTGCTGGCGGGGCTGGCGCCGGGAGTCGAGGGGCTGGGCTTCATGAGCTTCGCCGAGGTCGCCCTGATGGGCGCCAAGGCCCTGGTCTCGCGCAGCGGATATACTGGCGAGGATGGCTTCGAGATCCTGATCGAGGCGTCGGCGGCGGTGGGTCTTTGGGAGACCCTGCTCACTGATCGTCGGGTAGAGGCGATTGGCCTCGGCGCGCGGGACTCGTTGCGCCTGGAGGCCGGCCTGCCCCTGCACGGCCATGATATCGATGAGACGACCTCGCCCTTTGAGGGCGCGCTGGCCTTCGCTGTGTCCAAGAAGCGTCTCAAGGCGGGACGAATGCGTGGCTCAGACCGGCTAGCGACCGAGGCCGGCGGGTCTCTTTCGCGGGTGCGCGTGGGCCTCAAGGTCCTGGAGGGCGCCCCGGCCAGGGAGGGCGCGCTGATCGCCACGATCGAGGGGCGGACGGTGGGCGTGGTGACCAGCGGCGGCTTTTCGCCCAGCCTGTCGGCGCCGATCGCCATGGGATTCGTTCCGCCAGGCCTCGCGACGCCCGGAACGCGCCTGCAAGTCGCCGTGCGCGGCCGCGCCCAGGTCGCGGAGGTCACGTCCCTGCCATTCGTCTCGCAACGCTATTACCGGCCCAGCAGCGCTCCCACGGAGGTCTGACCCATGCGCTTCACCAAGGATCACGAGTGGCTTGAAATGGAGGGCGATGTGGCCACTGTCGGCGTCACGGCCTACGCCGCCGAACAGCTCGGCGACGTGGTGTTCGTCGAGCTGCCCGAGCCCGGCGCGACGCTCAAGGCCGGGGCGGAAATGGCCGTGGTAGAGAGCGTCAAGGCGGCGTCAGACGTCTATGCGCCGGTCTCCGGCGAGGTGGTGGGCTCCAATGGCGGGATCGCCAATAATCCGCAGGGTCTCAACGATGCCCCAGAAGGTTCTGGCTGGTTGGTCAAGATTCGGGTCGCCAATCCGGCAGAGATTGAGGGTTTGATGGACCGCGACGCCTACGAAGCCTATCTGCGGAGTCTCTGAGCGCCATGCGCTACCTGCCCCTGACCCCGGCCGACCGGGCCGAAATGTTGGCCACCGCCGGCGCCGCCTCGATCGACGATCTGTTTGTGGACGTCCCCGAGGCAGCGCGTCTTGAGGGGTGGGTGGATCTGCCGATCCACCAGAGCGAGGCGGCGGTGGAGCGTCAGCTCTCGGCCTGGGCCCGGGAGAACCGGGCGGCGGGGGCGGGCCCGTTCTTTCTCGGCGCCGGGGCCTATCGCCACCATGTTCCGGCCAGCGTCGATCATCTGATTCAGCGCTCGGAATTCCTGACTAGCTATACCCCCTACCAACCGGAGATCGCCCAGGGCTCACTTCAGGCCCTGTTCGAGTTCCAGACCCAGGTCAGCGAGCTTCTCGGCCTACCGGTGGCCAATGCGTCCATGTACGACGGCTCGACCGCCTGCGCCGAGGCGGTGATGATGGCCGCACGGGTGACCCGACGGCGCAAAGCCGTGGTCTCCGGGGCCCTGCATCCGCACTATGCGGCGAGCGCGGCGACGCTGGCCCATTCTGCTGGGGTGGAGGTTGAGCGCCTCGCGGTGGCGCTCGACGATGAGGCCGCTCTGATTGACGCTATCGACGAGGAGACCGCCTGCGTCGTTGTCCAGACGCCCAATGTGTTTGGTCTCCCGGTCGATCTGTCGCGCATTGCCGAGGCGGCCCATGTGGCTGGAGCACTGCTTGTTTCGGTCACCACCGAGGTGGTCAGTCTGGGACTGTTGAAGCCGCCGGGCGAGATGGGGGCGGACATCGCCGTGGCCGAGGGGCAGTCGATCGGCAATCCTCTCAATTTCGGCGGGCCCTATGTGGGTCTGTTCGCCTGCCGCGAGGGGCTGCAACGCCAGATGCCGGGCCGGCTGTGCGGCGAGACTGTGGATGCGCAAGGGCGGCGCGGCTTCGTTCTGACTTTGTCCACGCGCGAACAGCACATTCGCCGCGATAAGGCGACCTCGAACATCTGCACTAATGCTGGGCTGTGTGCCTTGGCCTTCACCATCCACATGACCCTGTTGGGCGGGGAGGGTCTGGCGAAGCTCGCGCGGATCAATCACGCCAGGACACGAGGTCTGCGCGACGCTCTGGCCGCCATCCCAGGCGTAGAGATTCTCACCCCGCGTTTTTTCAACGAGCTCACCGTGCGGCTGCCCCGACCGGCGGCGGAAACGGTCGAGGCCCTGGCCCGACGAGATATTCTGGCTGGTGTGCCCTTTTCGCGCCTGGACCCGTCGGCGGCCTGGGACGACGTCTTGCTGGTCGCAGCCACCGAACTGACCTCAGGCGAGGACATACTCGTCTTCGCCCAGGCGCTGGCGGATATGCTCCATGGGGAGGCTGGTCAATGAGTTTGCAGTCGGTAGGCCGCGTGACCCGGCCGGAATATGACGCTCCGACGGCTGAGCCCGGGACCAACGCCCTCCTCCAGAACGAGCCCTTGATCTTCGAGCGTGGCAGGTTTGATGCGACCGGCGTGGATTTCGACGTCGACGATTCGGATACTGGGGCTGATGACCTGGCCGGGCTGATCCGGGCAGTTGCTCCGGCTCTTCCCGGGCTCTCCGAACCAGAAACCATGCGTCACTATGTGCGGTTGTCGCAGCATAATCACGCCATCGACTTGGCGCTCTATCCGCTCGGCTCCTGCACCATGAAGCACAATCCCAGGCTGGGCGAACGCATGGCCCGTCTGCCGGGCTTCGCCGATCTGCACCCGCTTCAGCCCATGTCCACCGTCCAAGGCGCGCTCAAACTGATGGACGAACTTGCCCGCTGGCTCACCACTCTCACCGGCATGCCGGCCGTGGCCTTGTCGCCGAAGGCCGGCGCCCACGGCGAGCTCTGCGGTCTGCTGGCGATCCGCGCGGCGCTTGAGGCGCGGGGCGACGCGCGCACCACTGTTCTCACTCCGACTTCCGCCCATGGCACCAACCCCGCGACGGCGGCCCTGGCCGGCTATCAGGTGCAGGAAATCGCCCAGACCGTAGATGGCCGGGTGGATCTGACGGACCTGGCGGCGAAGCTTGGTCCGCACGTGGCGGCGATCATGGTCACCAACCCCAACACCTGCGGTCTGTTCGAGCGCGACATCCTCGAGATCGCCCACCTCACCCACGCTGCGGGGGCTTTCTTTTACGGAGACGGGGCCAATTTCAACGCCCTGGTTGGACGCGTGCGACCCGCCGATCTGGGGGTGGACGCTATGCACATCAATCTGCACAAGACCTTCTCCACACCCCATGGCGGGGGCGGACCCGGCGCCGGACCCGTCGTGCTGAGCGCCGAGCTGGCGCCCTTCGCTCCGGCTCCATGGGTCGTGCGAGGTCCAGGCGGACTGGAGCTGATGGAAGAGGCGAGCGGCCCTGCAGCCAAGGCGTTCGGACGGCTATGCGCGTTCCATGGCCAGATGGGGATGTATGTCCGGGCCGTGGCCTATATGCAGAGCCACGGGGCCGACGGTCTGCGCCAGGTGGCGGAGGATGCGGTGCTCAACGCCAATTACATCAAGGCGCGGCTGTCGGGGACCCTGAGCGCGCCCTTCCCGAATGGGCCCTGCATGCACGAGGCTCTATTCGACGAGACCTGGCTGGAGGGCACAGGCGTGACGACGCTCGACTTCGCCAAGGCCATGATCGATAAGGGGTTCCACCCCATGACCATGTACTTCCCCTTGGTGGTGAAGGGGGCCATGCTGATCGAGCCGACCGAGACCGAACCTCGACGCGAGCTCGACCGCTTCTGCGACGCCCTGCTCGATCTTGCAGCCTCGGCCAAGGCCGGGGACATAGAGCGGTTCAAGACTGCCCCGCGCACCGCCCCGCTCTCCCGCCTCGACGAGACCCAGGCGGCGCGCAAGCCGAAGTTGAGATGGAGGCCGGAGACCGCGCCGGCCTAAAAAACCAGAGGCCCTCAACCTCGAAAGGCGTCCCATGAAAGCCGCGATCCTCACCGACTTTGGCGCGCCGCTCGCGTTCGGCGATCTTCCCGACCCCACCCTCGGCGCTGGGGAGGTCATCGTCGACATGGTCGCCGCCGGGGTGGCCGGCTACACCGCGGGCGTGCTGTCGGGCGCGCGCAACTATGTTCTCGAGTTGCCCATTGCTCCGGTCCCGGAGGGATAGGCCGCGTGCGGGCCGCCGGCCCCGACGCCACACGGCTGAAGGTCGGCGACTGGGTCTATTGCGACTCCACCATCCGTGCGCGGGACGACCCGTTCGCACCCGACAGCATCCTGCTTGGCTGGACGGCGCGCACCTTTGCCGCTTTGCCGCTGCACCGGGCTTACCATCACGGATCTTTCGCGGAGCAGGTCCTCGTCCCCACTGAAAACGTGACCCCGATCGGCGAGATCGTAGCCGCGGAGGCAGGGCGCTGGGCTGCCCTGGGGCGATTGCTGGTGCCTTATGGCGGCCTGCTGGCCGGGGACCTGCGCGCCGGCGAGACCATCGTGGTGAGCGGGGCGACCGGCGGCTTCGGCGCCGCCGGGGTCGCCGTTGCCTTGGCCATGGGCGCAGGCAAGGTCGTGGCGACTGGGCGCAACCTGGCGGCTCTGGCTGAGCTGGCCCGCCTGCACGGATCGCGTGTCATCGCCGCACCGATGAGCGGGGACGAGAACGAGGATCGGCGCCGCATCTCCGAGCGCGCCGGGGGGCCGGTCGACATGGTTCTCGACTTTCTGCCCCGGGAGGCTCGGGCCGATCAGGTGCGCGCCGCCGCCACGACCGTGCGCGGCGGCGGCCGGGTTGTGCTGATGGGCGGGGTGCGCGGCGAGACCGGGCGGCTCGGTCTCGATTATAACTGGATCATGCACAACAATATCACCTTGCGCGGCCAGTGGATGTACGGCCGTGAGGCCCCGCCGCGCCTTGTCCAGATGGTGCGCTCCGGTCTTATCGATCTCTCGGTCTTCCGCCTGACGGAGTTTCCGCTTAGCCGAGCTCAGGAGGCTGTTGACCATGCGGCGGTCCACGCCGCACCGCTCAACCTCACCGTCCTGCGCCCTGACCGCCTCGGCCGATAGGAGGCCTATTCCGCGGCCACCGCGCGCAGCGGGACCTCACCTTCCGGCCGATAGAATGGCTTGTCGCCCTTGACGGTCACCCGATGACCGTAGCGGCGGTGCGGGAAGTAGTCGAACAGGGCATGATGCTGGGCGCAGCGATTGTCCCAACAGGCGAGGCTATTAGGCGCCCAGTGCAGGCGGAAGCTGAATTCAGGCGTCTCGATATGGCGAAACAGCATCTGGAGCAGGGCGTCGCTCTCCGGCCGGCTCATGCCGAGAATGCGGGTGGTGAATCCGCGATTGACAAACAGGGCCTGACGTCCGGTGACTGGATGAGTGCGGACCACAGGGTGTTCGGAGCGGGGATAGGCCCGGTCGTTGCGATAGCCGGGTCGCTCATAGACATGTTTGCCGTCATGGATGGCGGTGAGACTGCGCAGCAGAGACCGGATCGGAGCCGAAAGGGTCTCGAAGGCCAAATACATATTGGCGAACAGGGTATCGCCGCCGCCATCCGGCGGGACCTCGGTCAAGTGCAGGAGCGAGCCCATGGGCGGCTCGGCGTCGCAAGACACGTCGGTGTGCCATTCCTCGCCCGCTACGTGGCGCGAGGTCTCGTCGGCCTTGATCACCAGGATCTCGGGATGGCCGTCAGGCAAGTGCGCGGCCGGGTGAACATGAAGCTCGCCGAAGCGACGACCGAACGCCAGGTGTTGATCCACGCTCAACGCCTGGTCCCGGAAGACGATGACCAAATTCTCCATCCATGCGCGGTGGATCTCCGCCTCCTGGTGCCCGCTGAGGGGCCCGGTCAGGTCAACGCCTGAGATCTCTGCGCCGATATGCGGATTGAGCTTGCGGACGTGTATCGTCTCAAAGTCCATGGCGCGCTTCCCTTTTGACGGATCATGGGCGGGGGCCTTGGACCTCTCTCACCGGGGTGGCCCCCAATATGGGCTCGTCGTCGCGTTCTGGCGACCTTAGAATCCTAATCCCGGCATGCCGGGCAGGCCGGCGAGGGGGCCGGCCGCTTCGCGTAGGGTCTCAGCCTGTGCCGCCTCCAGCTTGCGGCGGGCGTCGGCATGGGCGGCCACCAGGAGATCGGCCAGGATTTCGGCTTCGCCCGGCGCGAGGAGTTCGGGATCAATATGCACATCCTTAAGCACCCCCGCCCCGGTCAGGGTGACGCGCACCATGTCGCCACCGGCCCCGCCCACGTGCTCGGCGGCCGCCAGCCGGGCCTGGGCCTCTTGCAGCTTCACCTGCAGAGCCTGGGCCTGCTTCATCAGAGCGCCCAGATCTTTCATCTTTTTGACCTCATCTGAAGTTCAATCCTCGTCGCCGCTCTCGGGACCTGGATCGGCGCCCTGATCGATGGCTGAGGGCTCGAGTTGGCGGATGTCGACGACCTCGGTCCCTGGAATGACCTCCATGACCCGGCGCACAAAGGGCTCCGCCAGGATCTCCTCGCGCAAGCGGGTGCGCGCCCGGGTTTGGGCGTCAGCTAGGGTCTCCGCGCCACCTCCGCCCCTTGTGGCCACCAGCCACGTCTCCCCCGTCCATTCCTTAAGGCGGGCCGAGAGCCGCTGGGCGAGATTGGAGGGAGCGCCTCGCCCTGGCTCAAACTCCACCGCACCAGGCCGGAAGCTGATCGGTCGCACATATCGCTCGATCTCGTATTTGAGGGCGATGTCGCGCCGCAGTTCGGCCAGTATGGCCAGGTCCTCGAAGCTGGCCAGACGCGGCCCCTTTAGAGATGGGAGAGCAGGGGCCAATTCCAAACGATGGGCGGTGGCGATACCTGCGCCGCCGCCGCCGCCGCCGCCGGATCCTCCGCCCCCCGGGCTCGGAGGTCTTCCGGCGCGTAAGGCTTCCAGCGCCGCCTCGGGCCCGGGAAGATCAGCGGCGTAGCAAATCCGGATCAGCGCCATGTCGAGGGCGGCGGCGGGGTCGGGCGCGCGGCCAATCTCGTCGAGGGCCTTGAGCAGCATTTGCCAGAGGCGAGAGAGCGAGCCCGGCGAGAGCTGGACGCCGAGGGCCGCCAGACGCGCCACCTGGTCGCGCGGCAGGTGCAAGGCGTCAGCCCCCAGGGCCTTGGCGATAGAGGCGTCATGGCAGTGTTCGAGCAGATCCTGAGCCACGGCGCGCGGGTCGGCGCCGAGGGCGTGCAAGCCGCGGAAAGTCTCCAGCGCCCGCGCTGCATCTCCTGCGGCCGCCGCCTCGATCAGGTCCAGCGTCCGGGCCCGGTCGGAGAGACCCAGCATGTCCCGCACCGCCGCCGACTTGACCATCTCGCCGGGGTCGCCAAGGACGAGCGCCTGATCCAGCAGGGACTGTGCGTCGCGCACGGACCCCTCCGCCGCCCGGCTGATGAGCGCTAGGGCCTCGGCCTCGATAGCGATCCCCTCGCGTTCGGCTATGGCGGTCAGATTGGCGGCGATCACTGGAGGGTCGACCCGGCGTAAGTCGAAGCGCTGGCAGCGCGACAGAATGGTCACCGGCACCTTGCGAATCTCGGTGGTGGCGAAGATGAATTTGGCGTGCGGCGGCGGCTCTTCGAGCGTCTTGAGCAGGGCCGCGAAGGCGTTGGACGAGAGCATGTGCACCTCGTCAATGATGTAGACCTTGAAACGCGCCTGCGCCGGCGCGTAGCGTACGCCATCGAGCAGTTCGCGCATCTCCTCCACCTTGCTGCGGGTGGCGGCGTCGAGTTCGAGTACGTCCAGGTGCCGGCCCTCAATGATTGCCCGGCAGTGACGGCCCTCCTGGGACAGATGGGCGAGGCTCGGTGTCTGCACGCCCTCGCTCTCATAGTTGAGAGCCCGCGCCAAGAGGCGGGCCGTGGTCGTCTTCCCCACGCCGCGAACGCCGGTGAGCATGAAGGCGTGGGCGATGCGGCCCATCGCGAAGGCATTGGTCAGGGTACGGACCATGGCTTCCTGACCGATCAGGTCCTCGAAAGTGCGCGGCCGGTACTTCCGCGCAATGACCGTATAGGCGGGGGAATGAGACGGGGCGGCCGTCGCCCGCGCGTCGCCGAACATGTCGGCGGCGGCCTCATCGCGACCGGCTTGCGCGTCGACTTCATCGATATCGGCCGCCTCAAGGTCGGCGGACGGCTCGGTCTCGATGTCCAGGTGGGTCATCGTCCCCGCAGGCGTGAAGAAGTCGGTGGAGACCGGCAAACGACCCGAAGTCGCACTCGTTACGGCTGCTTCCTTCCGGACCTGACCGGGTTGGCGAGGGCTCCGCCCATCGCCGATCTCCGAGGCCTATATCGCCCGCCATGGCCCTCGGCGCAATGGCTTGCCACGCATCCGTGCGACGCTTGGGCCCCGCGACGGGGGACTCGCGTCATTCGGCGAAGAGAGTGCTAGAGAAGACGCCATGCCCCTTACCGCCTTCACCAATGTCTTCGCCGGAAATCCACTCGACCGCGCCAGCGATAAGCGCGGCACCGCAGATTTCATCGCCCAAGCCCTGGCGGACCGCGACTCCCTCGCAGTGGCTCTATGGAACGGCAAGCCTCTGCTGGAGACATCGCCTCAGGGCGCCCCGCGCATCGCCTATCTTGCTGCGCCGATGGCCGCAGAGCTCGCTGGTGGCGCCGAGCGTCTGCTGTTTCTGGGTCTGTGGAAGTCAACGGCCGTATTCGCGATCGATCTGGAGGGCGCCGCCGACCCGGCGGAGGGTCCGTTGCAGGGATTGGGGGCCTTCGAGGACTTGCGCCAGGCCGCCGTTCGGCTCGATGGAGGCGAAGCAGCCATACTGGCGACAGCCAAGGCGATGTTCGAATGGCGTCGCCGTCACCGCCACTGCGCGGCCTGCGGGGCGCCAAGCGAACCCGCCGAGGCGGGGTGGAAACGCATCTGCCCCGTGTGCAAGGCCGAGCACTTTCCTCGCACTGACCCGGTGGTGATCATGCTTCCGGTAAAGGGCGAGCGCTGCCTCGTCGGTCGCCAGGCGATCTGGCCGCCGCAGATGTATTCAGCCCTTGCCGGCTTTCTTGAGCCCGGCGAGAGCATTGAAGAGGCCTGCGCCCGCGAGCTTCGCGAGGAGGCGGGGCTGATCGCGGTGAAGGTCCATTATCACTCCACCCAGCCCTGGCCCTACCCGTCGTCGCTGATGATCGGCTTGGTCGCTGAGGTGGAGAGCGAGGCGGCGGTCGCCGACGGCGTTGAGCTGGAGGACGTGCGTTGGCTCTCCCGCGAGGAGGCCAGAGCGATGATCGGGGGTCAGTTGTCGGACGCCAAAGCTCCGGGGGGCCTGGCCATCGCCCACCAGCTCATCCGGGCCTGGGCCGAAGGTTGGCCGGGCTGACTGTACAACGACCGCGGCGGCTCTCATTTAGGCGGCGGATTGCGGTGGTTGAAATCGAGATGAAGTTGAACCGGCGCCTTGGGGTCGGCGGTCGTCAGGCTGACGGTGAACCGTCCCCAGGGCCGCGAGACCAGGGTCCACAATGCGCCTTGCGGCAGCCGGCCGGTGAGGGAATTGAGCGTGCCGTCGCTGGTCACGTCGAGCGCGGTCAGACCTGGACCCAAAGCCCATATTAGGGCGTTTCCGGGCACATAGTCGGGGGTGATATCGATGATCGCCTGCCGGATGAAGCCGCCGTGGCCGTCGGCGCGCGGCGGCAGCACCTTGAGCACCCTGTAACTCGGCGCCGGAGCCGCGAGGGCTTGCGGGCAGGACGGAAAGGCGATCCCCTCGCGCGTCTCGCCGCCCACGCCGCAGTCCTGCGCCCGGGCCCCGACAGGGGTGATCACGCTCACTGCCACCATACCGGTCGCCGCGACGGCAGCCGCCAGGATCGCGAACGAGGTTCGTGGCGAGGTGGCGGGTCTCGTTGCCATCTGCCGGGGCTTCAGGGGTTTGCCTGACGTCGGCTCGCGCGCTCCTTGACCATTCGGCGAAAGAGATCGGCGGCGAAGACCCCGAGGAGCTCGACATGGTCGCTGAAGAAGCCCAGTTCTTCGAGGGCGCGGGCAACGGGCGGGTCCTCCGGTCGGCCATCGACCTCGGCGAAGAAGAAGGTGGCTGTGAAGGCGCCATCCTCCATGTAGCTCTCCAGCTTTGTCATATTGACGCCGTTGGTGGCGAAGCCCCCCAGCGCCTTGTAAAGAGCCGCAGGAATGTTCCGGACGCGGAAGGCGAAGCTGGTGATGCACTCCACGCCGTCTCCTGGCCGGGGTGGATTCCGCTCAGCGGACATGATCAGGAAGCGGGTAGTGTTGTGTGCCTCGTCCTCGACATCACGTAGCAGAATGTCGAGGCCATAGAGTTCCGCCGCCAGGGCAGGCGCCAGGGCCGCCTTCCTCGGGTCTGGATGCTCAGCCAGGGCGCGCGCGGCCCCAGCGGTATCGCCCGCCGGCTCCCCTGTGAGGTTCAACCGGCGGATCATCCGCCGGCACTGACCCAGAGCGATGGGCATGGAGGCGACGACTCGCAGGTCCTCCAACCGGACGCCGCGATTGGCCATGAGCTGGAAATGGATTGGCTTGAAGCGCTCGCCGACAATCCTCAGCCCGGAGCGCGGCAGGAGATGATGCACGTCGGCCACCCGCCCGGCGATCGAGTTTTCCACAGGAATCATCGCCAGGGCGCAGCTTCCTGATTTCACCGCCTCGAAGGCGTCTTCGAAGGCGGCGTACGGGGCCGGCTCGTAGTCGGGAAAGAAGGTGCGGCAGGCCTCGTCGCTGTTGGATCCGATGTCGCCTTGAAAAGCGATCTTGGGCTGGTCACTCACGCCGTCGCTCCGACATTGGGCTGGCGGCCGATAGTCCGGCCAAGGCCACGGGACCTTGCTTCCACGCGGGCGGCCTCGAGATCTTCTGGCGTATCCACTGACAGGGGAGCGACCGCGGTGACGCCGGCCCAGATTTTAAGGCCCAGCTCCATGGCGCGAAGCTGTTCCAGGCGCTCCCGCTTTTCCAGTGGAGAGGTCGGCGCGGCGCAAAAACGCTCAAGCGCAGATCTTCGGTAGGCGTAAAGGCCCAGATGCTCCCAAATGGGACCCTCGCCATAGGGTGTGGAGCGGGTGAAATAGAGGGCGCGGCCGAGGTCCCCTTCCGGCGATATGGCGAGAATCGCCTTGACCACCGCTGGATTGGCGCGATCGGCGGGGGATTTCTCGGGCGCCACGACGGTGGTGATATCGGCTTCGGGCGTGCGGGCGAGGGCGGAGAGGCAGACTGACACCGCCTCAGGGGCAATGAAGGGCATATCCCCCTGCAGATTCACCACAACATCGTGGCGTCCATCCGGGTCGAGGATCCGAAGGGCGGCCAGGACCCGGTCGGAGCCGGAGGCCAGGGCGGGATCTGTGAGTACGGCCCGTCCGCCTGCCTCGCGCACGGCGGCGACAATCTCGGCGTCACCCGCGGCGACGGCCACCGGCCCGGCCTGGGCGGCTTCGGCGCAGCGCCAGACACGCACGATCATGCTCTCGCCTTCTATGTCCGCGAGCGGTTTGCCGGGTAGTCGCTGGGCGCCCATGCGCGCAGGAATGATCAGGATCGGGTTCATGATAGCCATGGAGCGAGTGAGAAGGCCGCCGACAGGTAAGAGCGTTCCTAAAGGGAACGCGTAAGAAGAGGATGAACGCTCTTCGCGCCGCCGCTCTTGCCTGAGCGGTTGCACCCTGGGCGGTAGCGTGTAAGAGACCGGCGCGCAACCAAAGGACGTCGGCCTCGCTCCGCCGCTGCGGCTGAAGGGGCGCTCTCCTGGTGGCGCGCGAGAGACACGTTGCAAAAAGAAAAGGCGAGCGGCGGTTCCCGATGAGTGACTTGAGAACCAATATGGTCCTGGGCGCGGTCCTATCCGCGGCCCTGTTTACCGTTGGACTGGGCGTGGTGACGCCGCGATTCTTCCCTGACCATATTCCCACCAAGCCGGGGTTCGCGGTCGACATTCCGGCTGACATCGCCGGTCCCTCCGCCAAGCCGGCCGCCGAGGCTGCGGATAATCCGCCCGATTGGGGAACCGTTTTGCCCAAAGCCGATGTCGCCGCCGGGCAAGCGACTACAGCCATCTGCCAAGCCTGCCATAATTTCTCCTCCGCCGGGACGAACATGATCGGCCCGGGTCTCTATGGCGTACTCGGACGTCAGCCTGGAAGCCACCCCGGCTTCGCCTATTCCCAGGCGATGATCGATTTCGGCAAGAAGCAGCCGGTCTGGGACTACGACCACATCTACGAGTTCATCAAGGGACCTCAGGCCTATCTGCCTGGCACCAAGATGACCTATGCCGGCCTCAAGGACCCACAGGCGCGGATCAACGTCATCGCCTATCTGCACACCTTGGGCTCCAACCTGCCCGTGCCTAAGCCAAAGGGAGGGGCCTGATGCGTCGCGCCGCGCTCGGGGGTCTACTGGCTTTGGGCGCCCTGGCCCTGGCCTCGGGTTCAGCAATGGCGGCCGCCGCCCCTAAGGTGTCCATCGCCAGCTTGGCGCAGCTCTCCACGCCATTGCCCTATCCTTACGACGAACATGCCGACGCGGACGCGGCGGTCAAGGCGGGCCTCGCGCAGGCCCGGCGCGAGCACAAACTGCTGCTGATCGATCTGGGCGGCAACTGGTGCCCGGACTGCCGCATCCTGGCCGGGGTTATGCGTCTCCCTGAGGTGGCGAGCTTCGTATCCGCCCACTATGTGGTCGTGCCGGTCGATGTGGGTCGTGAGAACAAGAACCTGCAGATTCCCGCCCGCTGGGGGGTGAAGAAGCTCGACGGCGTGCCGAGCGTTCTGGTGGTGGATGCCGCTGGTCACCTGAAGGACGCGGGCCATGTGGCGGCCCTGTCTGATGCGCGCAGCATGAGTCCCCAGGGACTGGCCGATTGGCTGGCCCAGTGGACGAACTGAGCCCTCGACAGTGCTGAGCGATCGTTGGAACCTTGCCGACGCTGCGGCGGGACCGACTCAGCGTTGTGCCGGCGGGGCGGGTTGTCCGTAGGTTCCGATCAGGCCGGCGGTGAGATCCAGGAGCACCATCAGGGTCAACAGAAAGAAGATCGAGCTGGTGAAGGCCGGCGCCAGCAGCAGCGCCGCGAGGCACGCCGCGAATAGAGCGATGGTCAAGGCGTGATTGACCAGCGCCGTGTGGCGGTCCGGCGCGCCCTTGATCAGGTCGACAAATCCCGCCGCCAGACCGCCGGCCAGCAGCAGGTCGCCGAGACTCACCCGCCACTGGCCTCCGGCGGCGGTGGTCAGGGTGAAGAGCGGCGAGGCCAGGTGCGACGCCGCCTCCGGTGACATGATTCCGCCCAGGCCCACCGCGAGAAGGGCATAAGCAGCCACCGGCAGAACTAGCAGAGGCAGGGCGGCGAAGACGGCGCGCAGCATCAGACCTCGTCTCCCTCCTCAGCGCCGTCCGGCGCCTGCTCGACCACCGCCCCCGGGCTCCGCGACCGGGCGCGCAGCCAGATCACGCCGGCGAGGTCGAACAGGGCCACGCTCAGGCGACCCAGATTGGTGTATTTTGAGCGCCCTGTCCCGCGCGGCCTGTGGCTTACCGGATGGAAGATAAGCCCGAAGCCCTCACGCTTCATCAGGGCCGGCAGATAGCGGTGCATGTGATCGAAATAGGGCAGGGTGAGATAGGCCTCGCGACGGAAAGCCTTGAGGCCGCAGCCCGTATCCCAGGCTCCGTCGTCGAGCAGGGCCTGACGCAGGGCGTTGGCGAGGCGGGAGGCCCAGCGCTTGGCGGCGGGGTCTCGCCGTTGGCGTCGCTCGCCCGCGACCATGGCCACGCCCGCTTCGATCAGGCTTTTGACGAGAGCGGGAGCGTCGGATGGCGGGTTCTGGCCGTCACCATCCAGTGTGACGATGATCGGCGCCCGGGCAGCCAGGATTCCTGTGCGCAGGGTCCGACTCTGACCCGCATTGGCGCCGTGACTCACCACGCGCAGGCGCGGCTGACGCGTCGCCGTTTCTGCGAGGCGAGCGAGCGTAGCATCCCGGCTGGCGTCATCCACGGCCACGATCTCGTAGCGCCAGCCAGAGAAGGCGGCGGCGATCTCGTCGATCAGGCCCGCAACGGCTTCCTCCTCGTCATAGAAAGGCACGACGATCGACACATCTGGCGGGGCGTCTGGCTTCTCGGCGCGGGCCGCCGCTCCGGGGCCGGCCTTGCGGGAGACGGGCGGGTCTCTGGCATCGCTCATCACCGTCTCTTAGACTGTTTCGCCATGGTTCGCGCGCCATCATCATGCGACGGCCTAAAGCCTCAAAAGACATCGCCCTCCAAAGTCCGGGAGTTCGCCTCGCCTCCCGCAAGACCCAGAGCCGGCCAGAGCGGCCCGTCAGGAAGCGTCCGGCGTCCAAGGCTCGCCCGGCGCTCCATGATGGCGCAAGGAGGCGCAGCGCCCTGTCGCCCCATCGTCGCACGTGGCTTCTGCGGATCGAGGTAATCTCTGATCGCTCGCCTTATCAATCGCTTCCACCGCCCCGCCCCGCTGCGGGGCGCTTGATTTGCGAGCGGGGCTGCGCCCTTCTTGCCCTCGGGCGGGCGACGCCGATTCCCTGAAAGCTGGAGCGCGGATGTCGATCGCCGAGAGACTGGACGGATGGGGGAGGGGCGTGAGGGCGCCTTTGCTGGCTGCCCTTCTGGCCCTGATCGCGGGCTTGCCCGGGGTGTTGGCCGTCCCGCCCATCGACCGCGACGAGTCACGATTCGCCGAGGCCTCCGCCCAAATGCTCGAGACCGGGGATTTCACGACCATCCGGTTTCAGGACCAGCCCAGGTTCAAGAAGCCGGTGGGCATCTACTGGCTGCAGGCCGTTGCGGTGGCGGTGGCCTCGCATGTGGAGGACCGGCGGATCTGGCCCTATCGCCTGCCGTCCCTGGCCGGAGCGATGCTGGCTGCGGGCGCCTGCGCTTGGGGGGCGGGAGCCTTCCTGCGGCCTGGCTTGGCGCTTCTCGCCGGCGCTCTGATGGGGGGCGGATTTCTTCTCTCCACTGAGGCGGGGATCGCCGCCACGGACGCGGCCCTGTGCGGCGTAACGACCCTGATGATGGCCGCCCTGGCGCGCCTCTATCTGGCGGCCCGCGCCGGCTCACGTCCATCGAGGCTTGGCCAGGCCCTTCACAAGACGCTGATGTGGGTCGCCTTGGCCCTGTCGCTGCTTCTCAAAGGTCCGATCGGCCCTATGGTCTTCGCCCTGACGCTCCTGGCCCTGGCGGTCCTGGACCGCCGGTCGCGCTGGATCGCAGAGCTCGGCTGGGGCTGGGGTCTGATTGGCGTGGCGGCGATCACTCTGCCCTGGGCCATGGCCATCACCGTGACGACGGACGGGGCCTTCTGGGGCCAGGCGGTGAGCGGCGATCTGGCGCCCAAGCTGGCCGGCGGGCAAGAGGGCCACGCCGCGCCCTTCGGCCTGCATGCGGCTCTAGCCCCCCTGCTGCTGTTTCCGGCGAGCCTGCTGTTGCCCGGCGCGGCGGCGGCGGGCTGGCGCTATCGCCACGAGCCGGCGGTGCGCTTCGCCTTGTGCTGGCTGGTTCCGTCCTGGCTGGTGTTCGAGGCCGCCCCGACCAAACTGATACATTATACTCTTCCCCTCTTTGGCGCCTTGATCTGGCTGGCGGTCCGCGCCCTGGCTTCGCCGCTCGGACGCCTGAGCGCAGGCCTGGGCGGCCTGTTGGCGGGGCTCACGGCCTTGGCACTGGCCGCCGCGGGACCCTTTGCCATGGTCAGTCTGGGCGCGCCCGCCGCCTGGCCGTGGGCGGCCCTCACGGCCCTCATGTTCACCGCCGCCGGGGCCTATGGGGCGGTGGAAATCTGGCGCGGCGGGGCCCTGATGGGGGTTCTGGGCGCCCTCGCCCTGGCCATCGCGGCGCACGGGGTAATGGCGGCGGGGCTCGTCCCGGCGCTCAGGCCGCTCTGGCTATCGGAAAGGATCGCCCGTCGTCTGGCCGCCGATCGCGCCGATCCGCGCCAGGGCGTTATCCCCGGGCCCGTCACCGTGGCGGGCTACGCCGAGCCCAGCCTCGTCTTCCTCTTGGGAACCGATACCGTTCTGGGCGATGGCGCCGCCGCCGCCCAAGCCCTGGCCGAGGGTCGACCGGCCATCGTGGAGCAGCGTGAAGAGCCCGCATTTCGCGCGGCGCGCAAGGCCGGTGCGGTGACCGCCCATCCGGCCGGACAGGTCCAGGGACTGGATTATTCCAAGGGCCGTTCCGACATCCTGACCATCTATCTGCCGTCCTCCGCGAACGCCGCCTCAAGGAGTAAGGGATGAGTGAACGGATCGAGATCGTCGAAGTCGGCGCCCGGGATGGACTGCAGAACGAGGCTACCATTCTCGAGGTCGCCGACAAGCTGGCTTTCATCGCCCGGTTGGAGGCCTGCGGCGTCCGACGCCTGGAGGCGGCCTCCTTCGTCAATCCAAGGCGGGTGCCTCAGATGGCCGGGGCTGAGGAGATTTTGGCCGGTCTGCCCGTGGATTCAAGCCGGCGCCGTATCGGTCTGGTGTTAAATGAGAGAGGTTGGGAACGGGCTCGCGCCACCGCCTGCGATGAGGTCAATGTCGTGGTCTGCGCCAGCGATGGCTTTGGCATTCGCAATCAGGGCGCCTCGCGACGCGATCAGATGGCCGCACTGGAAACGATCGCTCGGGATCAGAAGGCCCGCGGCGGACCCCCGATCACGCTCACAGTCTCGGTAGCGTTCGGCTGTCCCTTCGAGGGCGAGGTGGATGAGGGTGCGGTGATCGAGATCGTGGAGCTTGCTGACGTCCTCGACCTGCCCGAGACGGCTCTGGCCGACACCATTGGGGCGGCCGATCCTTGGAAGGTGCGGCGCCTATTCGAAGCGGCGCGGCGGGCGGCCCCGCGCACGGGCCTTCGCGCCCATTTCCACGATACGCGCGGTGCGGCCCTGGCCAACGCCTTCGCGGCGGTGGAGGCGGGGGTGCGGGTGCTTGACGCGAGTTGCGGAGGCCTCGGCGGCTGCCCCTTTGCCCCCGGAGCTTCAGGCAATGTCGCCACCGAGGACCTGGTCTGGATGTTGCATCGGGCCGGACTCGACACCGGACTGAATGTCGAGGCTCTGATCGCTACGGCCCGCTGGATCGGCGAGATCATCGGCAAGCCTCCCGTCTCGGCCCTGACCCGGGCCGGCGCCTTTCCCGCTACGCGTCCCAGCCTCTGACCGCGCGCAATCACGGCCCCTGGGCGAGAGTTTCGCCAGACGTTCGCGAACCCGTCGTGAGCCTTGCGCGCGAAGGACCTCATCGCTAGGTTCCGCGCCTTCGCTCGACCGGGGCCTCGCGCCCCAAATCGCGACCTGGAGAGGTGGCTGAGCGGTTGAAAGCACCGCACTCGAAATGCGGCATACTCGTAAGGGTATCGGGGGTTCGAATCCCCCCCTCTCCGCCAGTTCACGCCAGGATGTGACGCCCATCCGCCGATTTCCGGGATCTCGGCGGGGAAGCTCCGCCCTCTGCGCGAGTCTTTCGCAACATCACTTAGGGACGTCCGGCATGACGCGCCCGATCCTTCACAGTGCTCTTTGCGAACTCAAGATTTTGCAGTCTATGGAAACGTTCTTGTCGAGGGACTCAGTCTCCTTCTTCCGGGACAGGTCGATTAATGAGCGCAAGGAACGCGGCCAGGAGGCAGCCCGCGATGATGCCGGTGGTGAGGTCCCGCGCCAAGGTCAGGCCGAAGGTGGTGAGGAGAACTGCGGCTGATCCCGGCCTTTTCAGGAGACGGGCGAACTCGGTCTTCTCCGCCATGTTCCAGCATACAACCACCAGAACCCCGGCAAGAGCCGAGAGGGGGATGAAGCGGGCCATCGGCGCGGCGACCAGCAAGAACAGCAACACGAATCCTGCATGCATCATGCCAGCTAGGGGGCTGCGGGCGCCGGCGCGCACATTGGTCGCCGTACGCGCGATCGTGCCCGTGACGCTGATGCCGCCGAACAAGGCCGAGGCGATATTGGCCAGGCCTTGGGCCACCAGCTCCATGTTGGAGCGATGCCGTCTACCGGTCATGCCATCGGCCACCTTGGCCGAGAGCAGGCTCTCGACTCCGCCCAAAAGGGTGAAGGAGAGGGCCGTGGGCAGAAGCGCGAGCCCCCGCGCCAACGAGACCGGCGGCAGACGCGGAGCGGGCAGGGCCTGGGGGATGCCGCCGAAATGGCTGCCGATCGTCTCCACGCCAAGGGGCAATCCGGCCGCCGCCGCGGAGGTGACGACGACGGCGATAAGCATGCCGGGCCAAGTCGGGCGGAAGCGACGGATGACAAAGATCAACGCCGCCGCCCCGACTCCGATCGCCAGCGCGGCGGGCGTGAAGGCGTGAGCGGCTTGGGTCAGCGCCGCCAACTTGGGGATCAAGGGCCCGGGTTCGGGGTGCGCCAGACGCAGGCCGGCGAAGTCGCGAATCTGGCTGGCGAGGATGGTCACGGCGATGCCGCTGGTGAATCCGACCGTCACCGCGTGCGGGATGTGGCGGATCAGCGAGCCCAGACGCGACACGCCCACCAGGGTCAGCATGATGCCGGACATCAGGACCGTGAGCAGCAGGCCCTCCAGGCCGAACCGGGCGACGGTTGCCGCGACAAGCACGATGAAAGCCCCGGCCGGCCCGCCGATCTGGTAGCGGCTGCCGCCAAGCGCCGAGACCAGGAAGCCGCCGACGATAGAGGTGTAGAGGCCCCGCTCGGGCGAGACGCCCGAAGCCACAGCGATGGCCATGGAAAGCGGCAGGGCGACGATGGCCACGGTCAGGGCGGCCAGGATGTCCTGACGCAGGGCCGCAAGGTCGTAGGCCCCCTCCGTCAAAGTGGTGATCAGCTTGGGTCGAAAAAGATGGGCCGTCGCGGCGCCGTTGGGCATGATCAGGAGACCTTGCCGCCCGGCGCCGCCGGCCCGGGTTCCCTCAACCTCACGCCTCTTCCGCCACCGGCGCTCACGGCCTGGTCGCTGATCAGTTCAACGCCCGCGTGCTCCAGGGCCGTAATGACGCGGGTCAGGCTCTCGACCACGCCACGCACGTATCCCTCACTAGCCTCCATACGCTGGATGGTGGGCAAAGACACGCCGGCCCAGTCGGCCAGGGTTCTCTGGTCGATGCCGAGCAGGGCTCGAGCGGCGCGGAGTTGGGCGGGTGTCAGCATGAGAGATTGATAAAATATATGCGAATTCAAGCATAATGCGTCATATTAAAAAAATGGAACGTTAAAAGGGACGCTAGGAGTTCGAGGCTGCCACCCCAGGCCTGAGTATTGTCTTCACTGTCGCCGGCGCCGGCTTCATGTCGGCGGCCTTTCCGCCTGGGGGGCTTCGCGGCGCGGCGTTACTCAGAACAGCGGCTGACCGGCGGCGCTCGGCAAGGCCACGCCAAGAATCCGGGCGGCCGTGGGGGCGATGTCGCGCATGTCGACTTCGCCCAGATCCCGTCCCGCAGCAACGCTGGGTCCCATGATGAATAGGGCCGAGCGCATCTCCGGATGGGTCGGGAAATAGCCGTGCGTCCCCTTCTCCGACGGCGGCGCGACGAGCGGGCCATCGAGCAGGTCGCCGAAAGTGTAGCCGATCTTGGCGTCGACCCAGAAGGCGGCGCCCGGCGCCCCGCCCATCCGAGCGATAGCGGTCTCATCGATCACTGCGCCGACCCCGGACTGAGGGTCGGCGGCGAGCCGGCCCAACAGGTCCTTGACCTTCGCGTGCACCGACGTGTCGGCAGGGTCCTTCAGAACCACCTGGGTCGAACCGCCGGAGTTCCAGGCCGCGGCCTTCCAGTCGGCGGGCTTGCCGTCAGGACCAACCGTGATCAGGCCCGCGCGCACCAGTTCCGCATCGAGTTCTACATCGTTGCGCACAGGCGCGAAGCCGTGATCGGAGACCACCATCACCACCAGGTCGGGCGCCTCCGCCCGGGCCGCAGCGATCAGGCCGCCAATGGCCGCATCGATGCGCTTCAACGTCGCCTTGGCCTCCGGCGAGCCCGGACCATAGACATGCTCATCTTCGTCCAGGCTGGAGAGATGCAGGGTGAAGAACTCCGGGCGGGCGATCTCGTAGATCGCCGCGGCGGCCTTGGCCTTGGCCTCGTCGTCGGCCGGGGTTAGTCCCTTGATATCAGCTAGGCTCACGCCGCTGGCCTTGAACACGGCCTCGGGCAGGCCTGGGGTCGCCAGGGCATGCTCCAACTTGGCGTCCTCGTTGGTATAGGCGCGCCAGTATT
>JAKBBV010000092.1 GCA_021808285.1 Pseudomonadota bacterium
TGTAGAGCTTGAGCGTCACCCGGCCGTTCACCTTGGCCTGGGACCAGTCGATGGCCGCCTGCAGCATCTCCCGCTCAGGGGCGAACCAGAAGCCGTTGTAGATCAGCTCGGCGTATTTGGGCATCAACTCGTCCTTCAGGTGCATGGCCCCGCGGTCGAGGGTGATGGATTCGATGCCCCGGTGCGCGGCCAGCAGGATCGTCCCGCCTGGGGTCTCATAGACGCCGCGCGACTTCATGCCGACGAAGCGGTTCTCCACCAGGTCGAGGCGTCCGATCCCGTTGTCGCGACCCAGCTCATTGAGCCGGGTGAGCAGGGCGGCGGGAGACAGGGCCACGCCGTCGATGGCCACGGCGTCGCCGCGCTCGAAATCCACGGTGATGACCGTGGGCCGGTCCGGGGCGTCCTCGGGCGAGAGCGTGCGCATGTGGACGAATTCGGGCGCCTCGACGGCCGGGTCCTCCAGAACCTTGCCCTCTGAGGAGGAGTGCAGGAGGTTGGCGTCGACGCTGAAGGGCGCCTCGCCGCGCTTGTCCTTGGCGATCGGGATCTGATGACTCTCGGCGAAGGCGAGCAGGGCCTCGCGGCTCTTGAACTCCCATTCCCGCCAGGGCGCGATGACGCGGATATCCGGCTCCAGCGCGTAATAGCCGATCTCGAAGCGGACCTGGTCATTGCCCTTGCCGGTGGCCCCGTGACAGACCGCGTCGGCGCCGACCTTGCGGGCGATCTCGATCTGGGTCTTGGCGATCAGGGGCCGGGCGATGGAGGTGCCCAGAAGATACTGGCCCTCATAGACCGCATTGGCGCGGAACATGGGGAAGACGTAGTCGCGGACGAACTCCTCGCGCAGGTCCTCGATGAAGATGTTCTCCGGCTTGATGCCCAGCAGCAGGGCCTTCTCGCGCGCCGGTCCCAGCTCCTCGCCCTGGCCGAGATCGGCGGTGAAGGTCACCACCTCGGCGCCGTATTCGGTCTGCAGCCATTTGAGGATGATCGAGGTGTCGAGGCCCCCGCTATAGGCGAGCACGACTTTCTTGGGCGAAGAGGGCATGGCGGAATCCGTCGAGGAAGGCTGAGGCGAAGGTCGGAGGGCGGCTCGCTTTAAGCGGCTCGCGCGGCGAGGGGCAAGCGGTCGGGATCAAGCCGCGATGGCCTAGACCGCGATCTGGGCTCCCATCTCGACCACGCGGCCCGGCGGCAGCTTGAAAAAGTCGATCGGGCTGGCGGCGTTCCTCATCAGGAAGATGAACAGGTGATCCTGCCAGGGCGCCATGCCCGAGCGGGCGTCCGGCACCAGGGATCGTCGGCCGAGGAAGAAGCTGGTGGACATGATGTCGAACTTGAGGCCCAGCTTTTTGCACTGAGCCAGGGTCTTGGGAATGTTGGGGCTTTCCATGAAGCCATAGCGCAAGGTCACGCGCTTGAACTCCGGCCCGATGACCTCGATCCTCACCCGGTCCTCCTCCGCCACGCGCGGCGTCTCGGCGGTCTCCACGGTCAGGAGGACATTGCGCTCATGAAGCACCTTGTTGTGCTCCAGATTGTGCATCAGGGCGACCGGCGTCAGATCCGGATTAGCGGTGAGGAAAATGGCCGTGCCCGGCGCGCGATACGGGGGGCGCTTGGCCAGGACCTGGGCCAGTTCGGCGATGGGCTGGCTATCCGACCGGGTCTTTTCGGTGAGGATGCGCACGCCCTGCGACCAGGTCCACATGATCAGGACCAGGGCCGCGCCGAAACTCAAGGGCAGCCAGGCGCCGTCGACGATCTTGAGCAGGTTCGAGGCCATGAACACGGTGTCGATACAGGCGATGGGGGCGAGCAGGGCGAGGATCTGCACCCAGCGCCAGCGCCACAGGCGCCGGGCGACGACGAAAAGAACCAGAGTGCTGAGGAACATGGTGCCCGTCACCGCCGCGCCATAGGCCGCCGCCAGCCGGTGGGAGCTCTGGAAGACGACGAGAAGGACCAGGACCCCGACCCCCATCATGCCGCTCACCGCCGGCACGAAGATCTGGCCCGACTGGGTGAGGGAGGTGCGGCGGATCTCGATGCGCGGCAGAAGGCCGACCTGCACCGCCTGCCGCGTCATGGAGAAGGCGCCTGTGATCACCGCCTGGCTGGCGATGACCGCGGCCACCGTGGCCAGGGTGAGAACCGGCCAATAGGCCGCGTGCGGGGTCATGTCGAAGAAGGGGCTGTAGCGTGCCCCCGGGTGAACCAGCACCAGGGCGCCCTGGCCCAGATAGTTGAGGGCGAGGCAGGGAAACACCAGCAGACCCCAGGCCGCGCGGATGGGGCCCCGTCCGAACTGGCCCATATCCGCGTAGAGCGCCTCGGCGCCGGTCACGGCCAGGAAGACGCTGCCCAGGATGACGAACCCGACCCGGCCGTTCAGAACCAGGAATCGCAGAGCCCAATAGGGGTTGAAGGCCCGGAGGATACCCGGATCGGCGCCCAGATTGAGCGCCCCGAGCACGCCCAGGGTGAGGAACCAGAGCGTCATGATCGGCCCAAACAGCGCCGCCACGCGGTGGGTGCCCCGGGCCTGGGCGACGAAGAGGCCGACCAGGATGGCGGCGGCGATGGGCAGGACCAGCGGCGTGAGCACCGCGCCCACATGCGGGGCGCCCTTGAGGCCCTCCACCGCCGACAGGACCGAGAAGGCCGGGGTGATGATGCCGTCGGCATAGAACAGCGCCACGCCGAAGATGCCCACCAGGAAGAGCAGGCCGGAGGCGCGGCCGATGGCGCGCTGGGCGAGGCTCATGAGCGCGACGGGGCCGCCCTCGCCGCCATTATTGGCCCGCATCAGGACCATGACATATTTCACCGTGACGATCAGGGTGAGCGTCCAGAGGATCAGCGAAACGACCCCATAGACCGCCAGCTGGGGCGAACCCATGGGACGTGAATGGGCGAGGGCCTCGCGAAGCGCATAGAGCGGGCTGGTGCCGATATCGCCGAAGACAACGCCCACGGCCCCCAGGGAGAGGGCGGCGAACCCCCGCTTGCGGCCGCGCACCGGCGCCGGCTTGGGCGTCGTCTGACCGGACTCGGGACAGGGCTCAGACATGGAGACCGGACCGGCCGGAGCCGGCGTCGCCGAAGCGGACGCGTCCAATCCTTATCCTCCAGCCCGCCGACGGGCCTGATCGCGCCGAAACGGTGCGACGGGCGCGCGCCCTACACCCGATCAGGGCGAGGTTCAATCGCCTTTGACGCCGCGGCCGCGGCGTTCGCCCTGGAAGGTTCGGGATCGGCCAAGACGGCGGCGACCGCGGCGGCGGGGCGATCCTGGCGGGCCATGAGCCGTTCGGAGGGACGGGCCGGAAAACATTTTTTCGATTCACGGAGCGGAAAAAGATCGTTTAACATATTGTATTATTGGGGTTTATTTTTACCTATTGGCATTTTGCCGCCACCATCTGCGGCCAAACGGGTCACATTTCCGGCCACAGAATGGCAACGTTCTGGGAACCTTTGGGAGCGGTTTGGTCGCGCCTTGGCGGCATCTGCGCCGCGGCCTGGCCGCGCCTTGGTTCCATCTTGGCGGCGGGGGAGAAGGTTCCGTCCGCCGACGCGCCGCGGAGGACCCGCCTCCCGACCCGCCCCTGAGGGACGATCCGCAGTCGGACTGAGTTCGACGGGGCTTCCATGGGGCGGGGCGGGTCCAGGGACGAGGCGGAGAAGCCGAATCATCGCGCATCTATTGCATTTTGTCAACTCTCCTCAACCTTCCGGAAGGGCGACGGGCGAGGAAGGGCGGAGAGCCTAGAGGTGCAGGCGGGACAGCGGGGACCCCTGGGGTCTGACCAGAGGCCGCGCCGGGGTCTGATAGGGCGAGGCTGTGTCGTGGCGCACCAGGTTGATGGTCGAGGCGGCCAGGCCCGACAGCATGAACTGCACCGCCATGGCGCAGAGGATGAGGCCCAGGACCCGGATCACCACCGCGGCGCCGACCCGCCCGAGCGCCTTGGAGATGGCTTCGGTGAACCAGAAGGCGGCGACGATCAGGGCGGCGATGGCGGCGATGACCCCGACGCCGACGGCGAATCCCGTGGCCCCGAACTTGCGCGCCTCCTCGGCATAGATGACCACCGAGGAGATGGCCCCGGGACCGATCAGCAGGGGCATGCCGAACGGCACGATCAGCCGTTCGAACTGGCGCAGGGCGTCGGCGCGGGAGGACAGCGCCGCGCTCTCGCCGGTCGGACCGCCCATGGTCTGGACCAGGTCGCCGCGCGCCATGTCCAGACCGAGCAGCAGCAGGAGCACCCCGCCGGCGATGCGGAAGGCCGGCATGGAGATGCCGAAGAAGCGCAGCAGGGCGAGGCCCGTGAGAAAGAAGAAGGTCAGGAAGGCGAAGGCGAAGATGGCGATATAGACCGCCGTCAGGCGCCGCCCCCCCGCGCTCGACCCCTGAGTGGCCGCGGCGAACAGGGGCACGCTGCCGATCGGGTCGATGAGCGCGAACAGCGCCACAAAGAAATTGATCGCGAAATCGGCGGGCCCCATGAGCGAGACTTAGCCCATCCCGCCGGACGCCAGAAGCGACAAAGACGCGCAGGCCCCCGCCCCGTCGTGAGCCGCGCCGCCGCCCCCGCCGCCGTCTCAGGCGCCGGCTCAGAAATCGACGGCGAGACCCTTGCGCTCCCAGTCGCCATAGCGGGTCGGCTCCGGCCCGCGATAGCCGCCCTGTTCGGCGCCCTCGCCCAAGCCCTTGACGGGCGCGGAGGCGGCCCGGCGCGCCGCCGCCTCAAGCAGGGCCCGCCGCGCCGCCGCGCTCAGGGGCTTGCCGGGGGCCGCGCCCGGAGGGGCGCCCGGAGGGGTCATGGGATCATCCATGAGGGCCTTAAACCGCCGGCCGCACCGCCAGGCAAGCCAAACCCGCTCTTGCGACGGGCGCTCCGAGACGGCACATGGCCGCCATGTCGATGAAGAACGAAGGTTTGGGGAACACAGGTTTGGGGGACACCGGACGGCGGGCGCGGCCGGGACGTCGCAGAGGCCGCGATTGAGCGGCCCGGGCCCGGAGGGGGCCGGCCGTGACGGACTGGCCTCGCGCGCGGCGGCGCTGAAGGCCCTGGAGGGCGCCCTGGCCCGTCGCGGCGGGATCGAGGCGGCCCTGCGCGGCCCGGACATGGCCGGGCTGTCGCCCCAGGACCGCGCC
>JAKBBV010000006.1 GCA_021808285.1 Pseudomonadota bacterium
TCATCGTAGCCGACAATAGCCAGAGCCCGCGCGCTCAAGCCCTTGAGTTCGCACCAGCGCATCAAGGCTTCCTCCCGGCCATGGGTGATCCACACCTCCTCGGGCCTGAGTTCCGACAGGGTCAGGGTCAGCTCGTCCCAGTCAGCGTGATCGGAGATCACGAGCGGCAGCTCCACACCCTGACGCCGCGCACGGGCCCGCACCCTCATCCACCCTGACGCGATGCCCGTAAGCGGATCACGAAAGCGCCGCCGCCAGGGCGTGGCCAGGGCTCCGGGCGGAGCCAGGACGATCGCGCCCTCCAGAGCGGACGGCGGGATCGTCGTCGCCGACTCCAGGGGGCCTAGATCAACGCCGAATCGCCCATAGAGGGCGTTCAAGCTCTCCAGGGCCCCATGCACAGGGATCGGGGCATCGAACCCGGCCTCCCGCAGAAGGGCGATCAGTCGCTGCGCCTTGCCGAGGGCATAGGCGCCAATCAGAATCGGCCTTTGAGGCGCCTCCTCGCGGACCGCCAGGAGGCGGGCGATTTCCTGTTCGGCCGGGGGGTGGCGAAAGACGGGCAGGCCAAAGGTCGCCTCGGTGACGAAGACGTGACAGCGTTCGGGTTCGAAAGGCGCGCAGGTCGAATCCCGACGGCGCTTGTAGTCGCCGGATACGACCAGGGTCAGGCCGCGATGGCGGATCACCGCCTGGGCGGAGCCGAGAATATGTCCCGCGGGCTTTAGGATCAGCTCCACCCCGTCGACCATCAGGGACTCGCCGTAGTCCAGGGCCTGGACCGATCCGGCGAAGCCCGCGCCATAACGGGCCTCCATAATGGCCAGGGTCTGGGCCGTGGCCAGAACGCGCCCGTGGCCAGGACGGGCATGATCGGCGTGGCCGTGGGTGATCACGGCGCGATCCACGGGGTGGATCGGGTCGATATAGAGATCGGCCGGAGGGCAGTAGAGCCCTGCGGGGCGGGGCGTCAGAACGGTGGCGGGCCGGACCATCCCTGGGGATATAGGCGAGCCGAGAATTTTGTCTCTATAAGCGAGGGGTGAGCGAAGACAGCCGAATTTCCCCCGACCTCGCCGAGCGCATGGCCCGCGCCACTCCGCAGTCCGCAGCCCTGGGCCTGCGCGCCGTGTCCGCTGGTCGCGACTGGGCGATCATGGCGGTTCCTTGGAGGGCCGATCTGGTGGGCGATCCGGAGAGCGGCGTCATCGCCGGCGGCGTCGTCACCACCCTTCTGGACCAGACCTGCGGGCTGGCGGTGTCCAGCCGCGCCCACGCCGAGGGCCGGCTGACCGGTCTGGCGACGCTGGATTTGCGCATCGACTATATGCGCGGCGCCGAGCCCGGAAAGGACATCTTCGCGCGCGCCCACTGCTATCGCCTGACCCGCTCCATTGGCTTCGTCCGCGCCGCGGCCTATGAGGTCGATGAGGCGGACCCCGTCGCCACGGCCCAGGCGGCCTTCGCCCTGACGCCCGCCTCCAGCGTCCCGTCCCGCTCATGAGCGACGACCACGCCAGGCGCCTCGCCGCGCTCCTCGAACGTGTGCCCTATATGGGCTTTCTGGGCATGCGCGCGGAGCTGGCGGGGGACGAGATGACCGCCGTCCTGCCCTTTGCGCCCAAGCTGATCGGCAATACGGTTCTCCCGGCCCTGCATGGCGGGGTGATCGGCGCTTTCCTCGAAATGACGGCGGTGTGCCAGCTCTGGCTGCACGCCCCCGAGAAGCGTCTGCCGCGCACCATCGATGTGACCATCGAATATCTTCGCTCCGGCCGCCCGGTGACCACCTATGCCCGGGCCGATGTGCGCAAGGTGGGGCGGCGCATCGCCAATGTGCATGTGGAGGCTTGGCAGGACTCCCGCGACAAGCCGGTGGCGGCCCTGCGCGGTCATTTCATGCTGGCCGATGCAATCGGCGCGGGCGAATGAGCAAGCGCATCGTGACCCCGGCGCCGCGGCTCGTCACCCCTCGGCTGACTCTCAGCGGGCACAGTCTCGACGACTTCGCCGACAGTCTCGCGCTCTGGTCGGATGAAGATGTGGTGCGCTTCATCGGCGGCAAGCCCAACACGGCCGAGGAGGTGTGGACCCGCCTGATCCGGCATGCGGGCATGTGGGCGCTGTTCGGCTTCGGCGCCTGGTCGATCCGCGAGACCGTCAGCGGCCGGTTTGTCGGCGAGGCGGGTCTGATGCGCCTGAAGCGGGCGATCTTGCCGCCGCTTGGGCCTGATCCGGAGGCGGGCTGGGCGCTGCTGCCCTGGGCGCACGGAAAGGGCTATGCCCGCGAGGCCATGGAGGCGATCCTAGCCTGGGCCGATGAGACCCTCGGGTCGGTGCGCACAGTGTGCATCATCGATCCCCAGAACGGGCCCTCCCTGCGCCTCGCCGGGCGGCTCGGCTATCAGCGGCTCGCCCAGGGGGCCTATCGGGATGAGCCGACAGTTGTTCTGGAGCGCCGACGACCGCGCACGTCATAGGCGCCTGATCACGGCGTCACGGGCGGGCTTCGGTCAGCCCGCGGCGACATTCAGCCCACCTGGAAGGACGGCGTGGAGTTCAAGGCCAAGCGCGATCCCAGGGCCTCTGCGCGGCGATAGGGCCGCCCCCTAGGCCTTGGTCTGGGCCAGATGCTGCGCGGCCTGGAGCGCGGCCCAGTGTGGGGCGAGGGGCAGGGCGGCGTCGTACTTGGCCTTGGCGCCGCGCCAGTCGCCTTGCCGGACCAGGACATCGCCCCACAGCTTGAGGGGGTCGGCGTATCGTGGGCCAAGGGCGTGGGCCTTTTGCGCGTCCGCCCGGGCGCCGGTCAGATCGCCCCAGCCCAGGCGCGCCACGCCCCGCTCCACATAGGCCTTGGGCAGGTCGGGGCCATCGGCGATGGCCAGGGCGAAAGCGCTCTCGGCCGTCGCCCGATCATGGGCGATGGCAGCCACATCGCCCCGGGTCCACTGGCAGGCATAGCAGTCCGGCGGGAAGCTCGCGGCCAAGGCGCGCGCGGCGGCCGGATCTCCGAACCGCGCTTCCGCCAGGGCGAGATAGGGGCCGTCATCGCGAAAGACGATGTTGTGAACGTTCTGGGAGTCGTGCCCCTGGCCTCCAATGAGAGCAACGTCTGTCGCGTCCGCTTTACGGCTAGAGGTGACGCCTGACCGATCCCCAAGGAACTGAATCTGCGGCAGAATGGCTCCCACGCTTCGGGTCAAGGTCAGAGCGCTAGCATCTCCGCGCTCCAGGGCGATTAGGCTCAGCAATTCCAGGCCTTGGCGGTCCTGCGCGTCGATGGCGCCGGCATCGGCCTGTGCGTCGAGCGGATCGTGGTCGGCGACCTCCGCATAGGGCAAGGCATCCACGCTGACATCATGGCCGAAGGTCACAGCCGCCCGACCATCCTGTCGGCTTAACTGGGCCATCGTAGTAAAATCACCTTTCTCGAAGGCGATAGAAATGCGGGCCGTTCGGACGGAAAATGCGTCTTGATTTCGCGACACGTCTCCAGGGCGGCGCGTGATGGCGCGTTCGAGGCTCCGCATCGCGTGCAGCACACCCTCGTCGTGACCGAGAAAGGCCTCGCTCAAGGCCAGATCGCGATAGGCAGGTGAGAAGTCGGGAATGACGCCGAGGGCTTCGTGAAGTTCCTCTTCCGCAATCCCGAAATCGCCATGATCAATCATCTCGTCACCGGCTAACCCGATGTGGGCCCAGGCGCGCTCTTGGAGACTTGGGCTTGTGGTCAGCTTGACCAGGATGGCGTGCGCATTGGCCATCTCACCGCGCTGGCTGAGCAGGATCGAGTACCGATAAGGTTGGGTGCGAGCGTAGAGGGCCTCGGCCGCCTTCTCGAGAAGGCCGTCCAGATCGCCGGCGGCGCCGGTGACGGGCGGGGTCGGGTCATCACCGGATCGCGCCGTGATGGTCAGGCCGCCGGGACCTTCGAAAATCTCGCCGGTGATGCGGGTCTCGTGGCCGAGCCAGGCGCGAAGATAGCTCTGCGCCTCACCCAGGGAGACGCCGGTCTCGGGAATCTCGACCTTCAGGTCACTGCCCCAGTCGTTTGTGTAGGTGCTCGCCGCCCGCATGCTCTGGGTCTGGGCTTGCAGCGCCGCCAGGCGGTCGAGCACCTGCTTGGCCACCACCTGGCCGGTCAGGCCCCGCGCCGCCAGGTCCGGAGGAACGGAGAAGGCCTCCACCACCAGGCCATGATCGTGCGCGGCATCCCAGGCCATGACGCCGAGCCCGGCCAGGACGCCTCCAACGACGAGGACGAGGACGAGCTGAAGGATCGCTCTTAGACCATCAATGAAGCGGCGAATCTTCAGCTGTGAAATGAGGACGCTGCGCTGTTCATGCAGGTGCTCGGTCTGGATCTCCACCAGGCGCGACTGGCGCGCGAAATAGTCGCTGGCGCGCCGGGTCAGCTCCGGATCGGTCTTGGCCGCGTCGCTCGCCAGCGCCGCGGCGGTGGGGTCCAGTCCGGCGCCCGGGGTCAGACCCTCGCCGCCCCCCTCCTCGCCCTCGCCGCCAAGAAGCTCCCCGATCGGGTTTTCGGCCATCTCCGCCCCCCTAGACCTTCGTCTGCGCCAGGCGTCGCGCGGCCTGGAGCGCGGTCCAGTGCGGGGCGAGGGGCAGGGCGGCGTCGTACTTGGCCTTGGCGCCGCGCCAGTCGCCTCGCCGGGCCAGGACGTCGCCCCATAGCTTGAGGGGGTCGGCATAGCGCGGTCCGAGGGCGTGGGCCTTTTGGGCGTCGGCCAGGGCGCCGGTCAGATCGCCCCAGCCCAGACGCGCCACGCCCCGCTCCACATAGGCCTTGGGCAGGTCGGGGCCATCGGCGATGGCCAGGGCGAAGGCGCTCTCGGCCGTCGCGCGATCATGGGCGAGGGCGGCCACATCGCCTCGGGTCCACTGGCAGGGATAGCAGTCCGGCGGGAAGCTCGCGGCCAGGGCGCGCGCAGCGGCCGGATCTCCAAACCGCGCTTCCGCCAGGGCGAGATAGGGGCCGTCGACACGCAGGACGATATCTTGAATGTGTTTCGGGTCGTCGCCCTGCCCCTTCATGTCGACAGTGTTCTTGGCTTCGAGGGCGCGCGCCAAGCCAAGGGCGGAGGGATCGCCGCGCTCCAGGGCGATCTGGGTTTGCAATTCGATGTCCTCCCCGTCCCTTTTGCCCAGACTCTGCGAGTGAATGTACGCGTCAGCAGGGTCGTGATCAGCAACCTCGGCGAAAGGCAGGGGGTCCACACTGAGATGCCGCAGAAAGGGCACGCGCGCGCCGTCGTCGTCTCGGCTCATCTGCGCCGTGCCCGAGTAATCGCCCCTTTCAAATGCGATTGTCATGCCGGAACTGAGCTCGGCGGATGTCTCCGTCACTTGAGAGAGGTCTCCAGGACGGCGCCTGATCGCGCGTCGAAGGCTCTGCATCGCGTGCAGGACGCCCTCATCGTGGCCGAGATAGGCCTCGCAAACGGTCAAATTGTCATCTGCCGCCGCGAAGTCAGGTAAGATTTTCAGGGCGTCACGAATTTCCTGTTCCGCGACCTGAACGTCAGTGTGAGCCGCCATTGCCTCGACCGCCAATCCGTTATGGGCCCAGGCGCGCTCCTGGGGACTTGAGCTCGTGGTCAGCTTGACGAGGATGGCGTGCGATCCGGTCATGTCCCCGCGGTCAGACAGGAAAGTCGAGTACCGATAAGGCTGGGTTTGGGCGTAGAGCGCCTCGGCGGTCTTTTCGAGAAGGTTGTCCAGGTCGGCGGCGCCGCCGGCCACGGGCGGCGTGGGCGCGTCGCCGGATCGCGTCGTAACGGTCAAGCCGCCAGGGGTCTCGAAGATCTCGCCGGTGATGCGGGTTTCGTGGCCGAGCGACGCCCGAAGATAGCGTTGCACCTCGCCCAGGGAGACGCCCGTCTCGGGAATCTCGACCTTGAGGTCGTCGCCCCAGTTGTTCGTGTAAGTGCTCGCCGGCCGTATACTCCGGGTCTGGTCTTGTAGGGCCGCCAGGCGGTCCAGCACCTGCTTGGCCACGACCTGGCCGGTCAGGCCCCGCGCCGCCAGGTCCGGCGGAACGGAGAAGGCCTCCACCACCAGGCCATGATCGTGCGCCGCGTCCCAGGCCATGACGCCAAGCCCCGCCACCAGAGCCGCCGCGACCAGGGCGATCAGGGCTTGCAGGCCGACCTTGAGCGCCTCGCCCAGGCGTCGCCATCTGAGGAGGGCGATCTGAACCGCGCGCTGTTCGTGCAGGTGCTCGGTCTGGATCTCCACCAGGCGGCGCGCGCCGATCAGATAGGCCCGGGCTTCGGGGCTGCCGCCGGCCTCGTCCAAAGCGACGGCGTCGGCGAGAGAGGCCCCAACGGAAGGCGACTCGCCGCCGTCCTCACCCTCGCCGCCGAGCGCGCCTTCGATCCCGCCCTTCTCCGCCATGCCGCCCCCGACGTTCTCCGTGAGCGAGTGTTGCGAGGCCCGCCGGCCTTGGCAACCGTCTTGTGCTGGAGATGGCGACGGGCGAGTTGATCGCAGGGCGTCAGGGCGCGTCTCCCGCTCACCGGACGCCGCTCGATTGACCCCGCCTCGCGCGGGCTTTACCGCGACGCCTATGTTGAACGGACTTTCCTCCCTGGCGCGGGCCGCCAAGCCCTGGTCGTTCGAGCAGGCGCGCAACGTACTGGCGCGTCTCGTGAAGGTGCGCCTTGGCGAGGCGGAGCGCGATCTGGCGGGGGCGCTGATCGCCGGGGGCCGGGCGGCCGAAGCCGTCGCCGCCTGTCCGGAGCTGGCGCGACCGGTGCTGTTCCAGACCGGCTATGGCGCCTCGGGCCTGCCGCACATCGGCACGTTCAATGAGGTGGCGCGCACGACCATGGTCATCGCGGCCTTCCGCGCCCTGACCGAGGAGGCGATCCCCACGCGCCTGCTGTCCTTCTCCGACGACATGGACGGGCTGCGAAAGGTCCCCGAGAACGTCCCCAACCAGGATCTCCTGGCCCTGGATCTGGGCAAGCCGCTCACGAGCGTGCGCGACCCGTTCGGCGAACAGCCGAGCTTTGGCGAATACAATAATGTGCGCATGCGCGCCTTCCTTGACGAACAGGGCTTCGCCTATGAGTTCCTGTCCTCCACGCAGTGCTACCGGTCCGGGCGTTTCGATGGAATGTTGAGGCTGATGCTGGAGCGGTTCGACGCCGTTCAAGCGGTCATGCTGCCTACCCTCGGCCCCGAGCGCCGCGCCACCTATTCTCCCTTCCTGCCGATCAGCCCCGTCAGCGGGCGGGTCCTGCAGGTTCCCACCCTGAAGCGCCATCCCGATCGCGGGACCATTGTGTTCGAGGACGAGGATGGAGCGCGCAAGGAGATCCCGGTCACCGGCGGGGCGGTGAAGCTGCAATGGAAGCCCGACTGGGCCTGTCGCTGGGCGGCTTTCGGCGTCGACTATGAGATGGCTGGGAAGGACCTCATCGAGTCGGTGAAGGTTTCCTCGCGCATCTGCGAAATCTTGGGCGGGACGCCGCCGGAGGGCTTCAATTTCGAGCTGTTCCTCGACCAGAACAACCAGAAGATCTCCAAGTCCAAGGGCAATGGCCTGACCCTGGAGGAGTGGCGCCGCTATGGCCCGCCGGAGAGCCTCGTCTATTATCTCTTCCAGTCGCCGCGCTCGGCCAAGAAGCTGTATTTCGACGTCATTCCCAAGGCCACGGACGAGTACCTGCAGCAGCTCGACGCCTTCAACGCCGCGCGCGGCGCGCCCATCCTTGGCGATCGGCCCGCGCCCAATCCCCTCGACAATCCGGTGTGGAGCGTTCACGGCGGCGCGCCGCCGGAGACGGGATCGCCGGTCTCATTCAGCCTGCTCTTGAACCTCGTCTCGGCGGCCAACGCCTCGGACAAGAGCATTCTGTGGGGCTTCATCCGCCGGCAGTTTCCCGGGGCGAGCCCGGAAAGCGAACCACTGCTCGACCGCCTCACCGCCTACGCGCTCAACTATTATGAGGACTTCGTCGCGCCCGCGAAGCGGTTCCGCTCCCCCGACGCCCGGGAGCGGGCGGCGATGGAGGACCTGCTCGCGCGTCTGAGCGACCTTCCGGACGACTGCCGCGACGGCGAGACCATCCAGAACGAGGTCTACGCGGCCGGCAAGGAAGCCGGGTTCGAGCCCTTGCGGGCCTGGTTCATGGCCCTCTATGAGGTGCTGCTCGGCCAGAGCACGGGCCCGCGCTTTGGGTCCTTCGCGGCGATCTTCGGCCTTCCCGAGACGCGCGATCTGATCGCACGGGCGCTCAAGGGCGAATTCCTGAAACCGGACTGAGCCGGCGGCGGGGCCGCTCAGGTCGGCCTCGCGATGCGGAACCGAAGGCTTTCGCCGCCGCCCATGGAGGCGGGCTTCTCGAACCGCCCCACGAGCGTCCCGGCCTGGGCGAGGATGACCCTTTGCGAGGCGAGATTGTCCGGCTGGGTGGTCAGTTCCACATGGGGCAGATCTCGCCGCCAGGCCTCCTGGAGGATCAGGCCCAGGGCCGCGGTGGCGCAGCCGCGTCCCCGTTTCCAGGGAACAACCGCATAGCCGATATGGCCCAGGACGTGGGGCGGAAGCTCCGCCACGCCCGGCGCGCTCCAACGCAGGGAGACGACGCCGCAGAAATCGTCATCCCAGATCCAGCGAGTGACGCCGGGCAGTCGCGGAAGGGTCGCGCCATCCAGGCCCCGGATCGGCGGCAGACGTCCCTCGGGATCGTCGCTCCGCGCCACGAAGGCGTCGGGGTCATGGGCGATGGCCTCCAACTGCTCGCGCACGGCGATCGTGCCGCGGATATTGTCCGGGCTCCAGCCGGCTTCGAGGGCCGCCACATAGCGCGGCAGGCGCGCCAGGGAGAAGGGCTCCAATGTGACGGTCGGACTGAGGGTCTGGCTCATGGCGTCAAGGCTCCAGGGCGAGGAAACCCTCGGGGAGCCCACGGGACCCCGCCGGGGGCGGGGTCGGGAAACGGCGTCGCTTAGGTGCAGGCGCGCGCGCATCCCCGGCCCCGGAGGGGCTGGCGGCGGAGACGGCGGTCATACGCGACGGCGAACATGGCGGCGTCTCTTAGCGCCGGCGCGGCAAAAGGCAAGGCGCCAAGGGACCGGTCGCGTGACGCACTGAGCTCGGGCCGCGGATTTTGCGATTCACGATCGTTTAAGCTATTGTTATATTAGGTTTTTTCTAGATCCGAGACGGAGAAACCTCCGTGTTTGCGGGCGATATTGGCCGCATCCCTGGCCACAGATTGGCGGCGGATTGGCATCGGAAGCGCATCAGTTCGGCATCGACCGGGCCGGCTCCTGGCCGGTCTCTGGCCGTTCCTTCGGGAGGCGACCCGCTTTCGTACAGGGGTCGGCGAGATGACCGCGGCGGGTGCGCGGTTTTGCATCGAGTCTGAAGTCGCGCAGCGTCGCCGATATATTTCGTTTTGTCAAGGTTTATCGCCATATCCCCCGATTATGCGCCCATGGATTGCTTTTCGCAATCACCCGAGGTCTCGGACGCGGAGGTGATGATTTCGCCCCAAGGCCTTGACGCCGAGGGCCCCGCGGGCGCCAACTGGGATTCAAACGATCGTTCGAAGACTCGGAACACACCAGGGAGACGCGCCCATGGCCAGCGCCTATGATCTCGTCATTCGCGGCGCCGAGGTGTTCGATGGCGACGGAGGGCCCTCGCGCCAGGCGGATCTCGCCATCAGCGGCGGACGCATCGCCCTGGTCGGCGCCGTGGCGGGACGCGGCGCGGAGGAGATCGACGCGCGGGGCCTGATCGCCGCCCCGGGCTTTGTCGACATCCATACCCATTACGACGGCCAGGCCACCTGGGACACGCATATGCAGCCCTCGTCCTGGCATGGCGTGACCACCGTGGTGATGGGCAATTGCGGCGTCGGATTCGCCCCCTGCCGCGAGGCCGATCACGACCGCCTGATCCGCCTCATGGAGGGGGTGGAGGACATCCCCTTCCCCGTCCTCACCGAGGGTCTGGACTGGAGCTGGACGAGCTATCCCGACTATCTGGAGACGCTCTCGGCCCGTCGATTCGACGTGGACGTGGGAAGTCAGCTCCCCCACGCGGCCCTGCGCGTCTTCGTCATGGGCCAGCGCGGCGTCGATCGCGAGCCGGCCACGGCCGAGGACATCGCCGCCATGTCTGCCCTGGCCAAGACGGCCATGGAGGCGGGGTCGCTCGGCTTCTCCACCTCGCGCACCCTCAATCACCGCACCAGCGACGGCCAACCGACGCCGACGCTCACCGCCGACGAAGACGAGCTCACCGGAATCGCGCTGGGCCTCACCGCCGCCGGTCGCGGCGTGGTCCAGGTGGTCTCCGACTTCGCCGATCCCGAGGCCGAGTTCGCCATGTTGCGGCGGATCGCCGAGACGAGCGGCCGGCCTTTGTCCTTCACCCTGGCCCAGGGAGGACGCGACCCCAAGGGATATCGCCGCCTCCTGGCCGCACTCGAAGCGGCCACCGGTGCAGGACTGCCGATCAAGGCCCAGGCCGCGGCGCGGGCGGTGGGCGTGCTCCTGGGACTGGAGCTCACGGTCAATCCCTTCAGCCGCTGGCCGGTCTATCGGGAGATCGCCGCCCTCAGCCTGGCCGAGCGGGTGGAGCGGCTGCGCGATCCGCTGTTCCGAGCCCGCCTCCTGGCGAGTCCGCCGGAAGAGGCCGGCCGCGCCCTTGCCAGCGACTGGACGCGCATGTTCCTGTTCGGACCGGAGCCGGACTATGAGCCCTCACCCGAGGCTTCGGTCGCGGCGCATGCGGCGCGCCAGGGCCGAGAGCCCGAAGGCGTGGCCCTCGATCACATGCTCAGTCGCGAGGGCCGGGGCATGCTCTATGTCCCTTTCCTCAACTACAGTGAGGGCTCGCTCGACGCCGTGCGCGAGATGCTGATCCACCCGGACACCGTGCCCGGCCTCTCGGACGGGGGCGCCCATGTGGGCATGATCTGCGACGGCAGCTTCCCCACCTCCCTTCTGACCCTCTGGACGCGCGACCGCACGCGCGGACCGAAGATCCCGCTCGCCGAGGCCATCCGACTCCAGACCCGCGAGACCGCGCGGTGCGTGGGGCTGCACGACCGGGGCCGCCTGGCGGTCGGATATCGGGCCGATCTCAACCTGATCGATTATGACGCGTTGAGCCTCGACGCACCGGAGGTGGCCTACGACCTGCCGGCCGGGGGGCGGCGGCTGATCCAGCGGGCGCGCGGCTATCGCGCTACGCTCGTGGCCGGTCAGGTTACCTATCGCGACGGCGCCCCCACGGGCGTCCTTCCGGGGAGACTGCTGCGCGGCGCCCAGACCGCGCCCGCAGTTCTGGCGGCGGAATAGATCCGCGAGGACAGGAGATCCGGCATGACCCTCGAACCCCTGGAAACGGCCTGCGAGTGGCGGGCGGAGGATATGGCCGATCCGGCCGCGTGGATGGAGACCCTCTCCCCCGCGGAGATCGAGGAGGTGGCCCAGGCCATCGGCGCGGCGCGCGCCAAGTCGGGGGATTTTCTGGACATCGGGGCCGGCGACTTCCCCCTGCCCACCCTGCGCGCCCGACTGAAGCGGATCGAACGCGAGCTGATCGACGGGCGGGGCGTGGTCCTCATCCGGGGTCTCGACCCCGCGCGATTCGACCGCGACGCCCTTTGTCTCGCCTATTGGGGGATCGGCGCGCATCTGGGCCGGCCCTGGCCGCAGAACCACCACGGACACGTCCTGGGCGACGTGACCGATCAAGGCAAGGCCCCGGGCGATCCGACAGCGCGCGGCAACGAGCTGGGCCAGATCGGGCTGGAGTTCCACTGCGACGGCTCGGACCTTGTGGGTCTTCTGTGCCTCGCCAACGGGGCGAGCGGCGGGGAATCGGCGGTGTGCAATTCCGTGGCCCTGCACAACACCCTGGTTCGCGAGCGGCCGGACCTGGCGGCCGAACTCTACAAGCCCCAGCCCTATGACATGCGCGGCGAACAGGCGCCGGGTGCGCGCGGATGGTACGAGCTTCCGGTCTTCACGCGCCATGGCGAGAGGCTCTTCGTCCGCCTGATCGGGGCCTATATTCACGCCTCGCAGAGGCATCCGGATGCGCCGCGCCTGACCGACGCGGCCCTCGAAGCCCTGGCCTGGATGCGGACGGCGGCGGAGAGCGGACGCTGGAGCGTGACCATGGATTTCCAGCCCGGCGACATGCAGTTCATCAACAACTACCATGTCCTGCATGGCCGCTCGCCCTATGTGGACGACCGGGCCGCCGGAAAGGTGCGTCACCTCAAGCGCCTGTGGCTCGAGACGGACTATCTCACCGACCGGCCGGCCTATTTCCGTAACAACGTCTCCGGCCACTGGGCCCGGCGCAAGGTGGTCAGCCGGCTCGACGCCGCCTGAGGCGGGGGCAGCCGCCGCCAGGCGCTCCAGAATCGGGAGCGCGCTCGCGACGGCGCCATGGAAAACCCGCGCTCAGGCGAGGTCGAAGCGGTCCAGGTTCATCACCTTGGTCCAGGCGGCGACGAAGTCGCGCACGAACTTCGCCTGCCCGTCCGATGAGCCATAGACCTCGGCAACCGCCCGCAGCTGGGAGTTGGAGCCGAACACCAGGTCCGCCCGCGTCGCGGTCCAGCGCACCTTGCCGGTCTTGGGGTCAAGGCCCTCGAACACCCCTTCGTCCTTGGGCCGCCAGGAGGTCATCTCCAGCAGGTGGACGAAAAAGTCGTTGGTGAGGACGCCGGGACGGTCGGTGAAGACGCCATGACGGGCGCCGCCGTGACTGCCTGCCAGGACGCGCAGGCCGCCCACCAGAACGGTCATTTCGGGCGCCGTGAGGCCAAGGAGCTGGGCCTTGTCCACCAGCATTTCCTCGGCCGGCCGGGTGAGCCCCTTGCGGGCATAGTTGCGGAAGCCATCGGCCACCGGCTCCAGAACGGCGAAGGAATGGACGTCCGTCTGGTCCTGAGTCGCGTCCGTGCGTCCGGGCGAGAAGGGAACGGTCACGGCCACGCCCGCCGCCTTGGCCGCCGCCTCGATCGCCGCGACCCCGCCCAGAACGATGAGGTCGGCCAGGGAGATCTTACTGGCGCCGGAGGCATTGAAGGCCTTCTGCACCGCTTCCAGGGCCCTGAGCGCCTTGGCGAGTTGGGTCGGGGAGTTGGCCTCCCAGTCCTTCTGCGGCGCGAGACGGAGACGGGCGCCATTGGCGCCGCCGCGCTTGTCGGAATTGCGGAAGGTCGAAGCCGAGGCCCAGGCGGTATTGACCAGATCGGCGATCGACAGACCGCTGGACAGGAGTTTCTCCTTGAGCGCGGCCACGTCCTTGTCGTTCACCAGGGGATGGTCGACCGGCGGGACCGGGTCCTGCCAGATCAGAACCTCCTTGGGGACGAGCGGGCCCAGATAACGGGATACCGGGCCCATGTCGCGATGGGTCAGCTTGAACCAGGCCCGGGCGAAGGCGTCGGCGAAGGCCTCGGGATCCCGCAGGAAGCGGCGGGAGATCGTCTCATAGGCTGGGTCGAAGCGCAGGGCGAGGTCGGTGGTCAGCATGGACGGCGCATGGCGCGCCTTGGGATCGAAGGGATCGGGCACGGTCCCCGCCCCCGCTCCATCCTTGGGCGTCCATTGCCAGGCGCCGGCGGGGCTCTTGGTCAGCTCCCACTCATAGCCGAACAGGTTCTCCAGATAGTTGTTGCTCCAGCGGGTGGGCGTCGTCGTCCAGATGACCTCCAGGCCGCTGGTGATGGCGTCGGCGCCCTTTCCCGAGCCGTACTGGCTCTTCCAGCCCAGACCCTGAAGCTCGATGGGCGCGGCCTCGGGCTCCGGCCCGATCAGAGCGGCGTCGCCCGCCCCGTGGGTCTTGCCGAAGGTGTGGCCGCCGGCGATCAGGGCGACGGTCTCCTCATCGTCCATGGCCATGCGGGCGAAGGTTTCTCGGATGTCGCGCGCCGCCGCCGCCGGGTCCGGCTTCCCGTTGGGACCTTCCGGATTGACATAGATGAGACCCATCTGGACCGCGCCCAGAGGGTTCTCCAGCTCGCGGTCGCCGGTATAGCGCTTGTCGCCGAGCCACTGGCTCTCCGGGCCCCAATAGACATCCTCCTCCGGCTCCCAGGTGTCGGGGCGGCCGCCGCCGAAACCGAAGGTCTTGAAGCCCATGGATTCCAGAGCGACGTTTCCGGCCAGAACCATGAGGTCGGCCCAAGACAGCTTGGCGCCATATTTCTGCTTGATCGGCCAGAGCAGGCGGCGCGCCTTGTCGAGGTTGGTGTTGTCCGGCCAGCTGTTCAGCGGGGCGAAGCGCTGCTGACCGCCGCCGGCGCCGCCGCGCCCATCGGCGATGCGGTAGGTGCCGGCGCTATGCCAGGCCATGCGGATGAAGAGGCCGCCGTAGTGACCGAAATCCGCGGGCCACCAGTCCTGGGACGTGGTCATCAGCGCGTGCAGATCCTTGACCACGGCGTCGAGATCGAGGGTCCTGAACGCCTCGGCGTAGTCGAAGGCCGCTCCCATGGGGTCGGATTTGGACGAGTGCTGGTGAAGAATGCGCAGATTGAGCTGGTTCGGCCACCAGTCGGAATTGCCCAGAGCGCCGGCCACGGTGTGCCGAAGGGCGCTGCCCGAGACCGGGCACTTGCTGTCGTCCGCCATGATTTCCTCCTCTGGCGCCGTGCGATGCCGGCGACTGAGATCACGCTAGACCTGCAACGCCCATTGATCCAATCGATTTAATCTCGGTCTGGGATAGGTCCCGCCTATTTCCGCTGGGAGGCGACGGTCGGCTCCAGCCTCCCGTCACCCCACTCCTGACCATCCTCAGCCGAGGTGATGGTCCTTCGGCGCCGGCCGATTTGACTTTCGGCGCCGCCTTCCCTTATAGGCGCGGCTCTTTCGCACGAACCCCCTGCCCACGAGTCCCTCCATGAAGGTCAGAAGCTCGCTCAAGACCCTCAAGACGCGTCACCGCGACTGCAAGCTCGTGCGCCGCAAGGGTCGCCTCTATGTGATCAACAAGGCGGATCCGCGCTACAAGGCCCGTCAGGGTTAAGGCGCGGGGAAGCGGGCTGACGCCGTCCAGAGGAAGGCCCGGCCCCGATTTTCGCGATCCGGAGCCCTTTCGTGCATCCGGCCCTCAGAGAACCCTGATTCTCGCGGGCCGTGCGGGAGAGAGGTAGAAGCCCTCGCGGGTGGAACAGGGAACCTCGGCGTCAGGGTTGCAGACGCCGCCCCACCAGGAAGACGAGGAATTGGTCAGGATCAGGTGACGCGCCGTCATCAGCGAGGCGATGTCGCGGTGAGACTTTCGTCACGCGCAAGATCACCCGCGCCGCAGCGGCCATCCGCCTGGGCGTGCAGGACGAGTTCGATCTGGACAATCTCGACGCCCGGCGCGACTGGGGCCATGCGCGCGACGATACGCGGCATGTGGCTGATGCTGCTGCAGGGCGACGCCTCCAAGGCCCACCGGGTGCTGGGCTGGCGCCGCGAGACCGAATGGCGCGTCCTTTGCGAGGGGATGGTGCGCGCCGACCTTGATCTCACATCGCGCGCAGCGGCCTGGCGGAGATAGGCCGTGGCTGCCATGCCGTTCCGTCTCGCCCGACGCCGGGTGTTCGTGGCCGGTCACAGGGGCATGGTGGGCCAGGCTCTGGTTCGGCGCCTGGCCCGGGAGGGCTGCGAGGTGCTGACGGCGCCGCGCGGCGAGCTGGACCTGACCCGACAGGCGGAGGTCGAGGACTGGATGGCGAAGGCCCGTCCGGAGGCCGTGTTCGTGGCCGCCGCCCGGGTGGGCGGCATCCTCGCCAACGACTCCCGGCCGGTGGATTTCCTGCTGGAGAACCTCAATATCGAGACCAATCTGATCGATTCCGCCCATCGGGTCGGAGTCGCCAAGCTATTGTTCCTCGGGTCGAGCTGCATCTACCCGCGCCTGGCGGACCAGCCGATCCGCGAGGAGGCCCTGCTCACGGGCTCTCTGGAGCCGACCAACGAGGCCTACGCCATAGCCAAGATCGCCGGGGTCAAACTGGTTCAGGCCTATCGCCGCCAGCACGGGGCGGACTTCATCAGCGCCATGCCCACCAACCTCTATGGTCCTGGCGACAATTTCGACCTGGAGACCAGCCATGTCCTGCCGGCCCTGCTGCGCAAGGCGCACGAGGCCAAGGCGACCGGCGCCGGAAGCCTGGCGGTGTGGGGATCGGGGACGCCCCGACGCGAGTTCCTGCACGTGGACGACTGCGCCGACGCCCTGGTGACCCTGATGAAGGACTGGTCGGACCCCATGCCGGTCAATGTCGGCTGCGGCGAGGACATCGCCATCGGGGATCTGGCGAGGCTCACGGCCGCGGCGGTGGGCTTTTCCGGCGAGATCCTGTTCGACCGCTCGCGCCCCGACGGGACCCCGCGCAAGCTCCTCGATGTGGGCCGGCTGTTCGGCCTGGGCTGGCGGCCAAGGATCGGCCTGGAGGCGGGCCTCTCCGCGACCTATCGCTGGTTCCAGGAGAACCGCGCGACCTGAGGGTCTCAGCCTTAGGCCCTCCCCGCCCCTCAGGCGGCTTCGCGGGCGCCGGCGCGGCCGCGGCGCAGGCGGGCGAGGCGACGCAGACGACGCCAGAAGCGACGCTTCTCCGGCTCGGGATAAGGTTGCAGCAGGTGGAGGAACTCCTCGGCGCAGGCGCGCCAGGAATAGGTTTCTGCCACCTTGCGCACCGCCGCGCGGTCGAGCTTGAGGGCCTCCATGGCGGCCTCGGCCAGCCCCCCCTCCTTGCCCGGCGCCAGGACCCCGGCCCCTGTGCCAGGAATGATGTCCACCGGACCCGGAGCCGAAAAGGCCGCCACGGGCGTGCCCGCCCCCCAGGCCTCCAGGATGACGAGGCCGAAGGTGTCGGTGAGTGAGGGGAAGACGAACACGTCGGCGCAGGCATAGTGTGCGGCCAGTTCGGCCTCGAACTTGGCCCCCACGAAGCGCACCTCGGGAAAGCGCGCCTCCAACTCCGCCCGTTGCGGGCCGTCGCCCACCACCACCTTGGTTCCCGGCAGGTCGAGACTGACAAAGGCCTCGATATTCTTTTCCACCGCGACGCGTCCGACATTGAGCCAGATCGGGCGCGCAAGGCCGGCGAAGACGTCCGGCTCATCCTCGCGACGCGGGCGGAAGAGCTGGGTATCCAGCCCCTTGGACCACAGTGAGATGTTGCGAAAGCCGTGCGCCTCCAGCTCCTGGCGCATGGAGGGTGTGGCCACCATGAGCCGGCCCGAGGGACGGTGGAACCAGCGCAGATAGGCATAGCCGGCGGCCAGGGGCAGGGGCAGGCGGGCCGAGACATATTCGGGAAAGCGAGTGTGGTAGCTGGTGGTGAAGGGCAGGCCCCACTCCAGGCAGATGCGCCGGGCGGCGAGGCCGATCGGCCCCTCGGTGGCGATGTGAATCGCCTCGGGTTCAAAGGTCTTGAAGCGTTCGCGGACCTTGTCCTGGGCGCCCACGGCGAGACGAATCTCCGGATAGGTGGGCATGGGGACGGTGGGAAACTGGTCGGGGCTGACGACGTCGACCTCTTCGCCCATCTCGACGAGTTCGGCGACCACCCGCGTCAGGGTGCGGACGACGCCATTGACCTGCGGCGTCCAGGCGTCGGTGGCGAGGAGAATGCGCATGCGGCGGAAACGGGCTCGGCGAGACTCGGGACAGTCAGGGGTGCGCGGGATCGGCTCCGCGACGCAGCGATCATAGACGAGCCGCGCCGGGCGGCCCAGTCGAGGATTTCCAGCCGGCCGTCGACATGCTCCACCAGGGCGGTGCAGCTTTCCACCCAGTCGCCGTCATTGGCGTAGAGAACCTCGCCGATCCGGCGCAGGGCCGCGCGATGGATATGGCCGCAGATCACGCCGTCGAGTCCGCGCCGCCGGGCCGCCTCCGCCGCGCCCTCCTCGAAGGTGACGATATAGCGCCGCGCCCGGCCGAGCGCCGATTTCACCTGCGCCGCCAAACTCCAATAGCCGAGGCCCAGAGCGCGGCGCGCGCGGTTGAGGAGGGTGTTGGCGGCCACCAGCGCCTTGTAGGCGGCGTCGCCGATCCAGGACTTGAGGAAGGGACCCCGGGCGAGAATGTCAAAGTCGTCGCCATGCGCCACCAGCAGGCGTCGACCGTCCGCCGTCTCGTGCACTGCCTCGCGCATCACCTCCACCCCGGCGAAATGGGCGCCGGTGAAGTCGCGCAGCCGATCGTCGTGATTGCCGGGCACATAGGTCACCCTCACACCCGCTTGGGCGAAGGCCAGGAGGCGCTGCGCCACCGCGTCGTGCGAGGCCGGCCAGCGCCAGCCCTTCTTCAGCCGCCAGCCATCAACGATGTCGCCAACGAGAAAGAGCCGCTCGCACGTCAGCGAGTCGAGAAATTCGGCCAGCAATTCGGCCTGGCAATCGGGCGTTCCCAGATGAACGTCGGAGATGAAGACGCTGCGATAGGTGAGTGATGGCCTCGCCCGCTGGTCCATGACGCCTCAGCCCCCGCTGCTCCGGTCAAGGGGCGATCTAGGCTGATTGCATATCGGTTTTGTGACTCGGGCTCCCGCGCCCCAGGGCGCGATGGGTTGAGGCGGAAACGCCGCAGCGTCACGTCGTGCTGCACTCTGACGTCCTTCAAGCCCGTTGCGAGCGCTCAACGCGGAGGACGGTCAGGGGGCGGAGACCGCCGGGTCCTCATCGAGGGGATGGCCGAGCGTCACAGGTCCGCCGGGCGCCGGCGGCGAGGGGAAGAGGCGCAGGCCCTTGAGCCACAGCCGCAGCGCCTCCAGGTGGATGGCGCCGACCACCTTCAGGGTCAGCAGGGGCAGGAACAGGAATTGGCGCAGCAATTCGGCGTCGGTCACCTGGCGACGGACCCCGGCGAAGGAGGCGAAGATCAGTCGCTCGCCCTCCCGCCCCTGATCCGATCCGGCGCCGGCCAGACCCTCGACGATGACCGAGACGGTCTCATCCGGCGGGCGCACGGCGAAGCGGTAGGACATCTCCATGCCCATGAAGGGTGAGACGTGGAAGGTCTTGGCGCTGGCCTGACGAATCACCGGGGCGCCGCCGGCCCTCGGGTCGTCCGGGATCGGGACCACATAGGCGTGGCGCTCGCCGAAGGTGTTGTGAACCTCATAGATCAAAGCGGACAGGCGGCCGGCCGCGTCGTCGCAGAAATAGACGCTCAAGGGATTGAAGACGAAGCCCAGCACGCGCGGCATGGCCAGAAGTCGGATGCGGCCGGGCGCAAAGGTCAGGCCCGCGGCGGCGAGGCTCTCCAGCGCGAAACCGCGCGGCCCCTGCCCTTGCCCATGATCGCACCGGTAGAGACTGAAAAGATTGAAGCGGTCGCGGGACAGCAGGCGCAGGCGCGAGGCGGCGGCCCCAACCTCATCCAGATCGACGAGCAGTTGAAAAATGCGATAGCGCAGACGGTGAGACCGCGGGGCGAAGCGCGTATGGACCACGTCGCCGACGAAGAGCGAGAGGTCGCTCACGCCGCATCGCCCAGCAGATCCGGGACGCGGCGCGAGGCGGGCGCCGGACCCAGTCGGATGCGGTCCGACTCCCCGGCCACGGTCCAGGGCCGGCGCACGCCGCCGAGCTGCTCGGCCACCGCCAGGCCGGCCTGGAGGCCATCCTCATGAAAACCGGCGCCGAAGTGGGCGCCACACCACCAGACCCCGCCTTCGCCTTGCAGGCTCCAGAGCTGCTCCTGGGCGCGGAGAGCCTGGGCATCGAAGCGCGGATGGTGGTAGATTTCGGTATGGATGATCCGCGCCGGGTCTGGCGAGATCGCGGGATTGAGGGTGACGAAATAGGGCGTGGCGCGCGGCAGATCCTGCAGCCGGTTCATCCAATAGGTGACGCAGAGGCTTTGCTCGGCGCCTTCTCCCCGGCCGATATAGTTCCAGGCCGACCAGGCCTGGCGTCGCTTCGGCATCAGGGCGGCGTCGGAGTGAAGCACCGCCAGGTTGCGGGTATAGCCAAAGGCACCCAGCAGGGCCTGCTCGCGCGCCGTGGGGGCCTCCAGAAGGGCCAGGGCCTGATCGGCATGTGTCGCCACCACCACGGCGTCGAAGCGCTCCACCGCCCCGGACGCGTCACGGACCCGTACGCCGTCGTCGGTGCGGGTCAGACTCACCGCCGCAAGGCCGGCTCTTATACGCCCGACGAGAGGAGCAGCCAGGCGCTGGACATAGGCGCGGCTGCCGCCCTCCACGGTGCGCCACACCGGGCGGTCGAGAATCTTCAGCAGGCCGTGATTTTCGAAGAAGCGGATGAAGGCGGCCGCGGGATAGTCCCTGATCTCGCGCGTCGAGGCCGACCAGATGGCCGCCGCCTGGGGCAGAAGATGATCATCCTGGAACGCCCGCCCATAACCTTGGGCCTTGAGATAGTCGCCGAGACTCGCCCCCTCAGCGTCAAGGGCGCAGGCATGTCCAGGCGCCTGGCGATAGAATCGCACCAGATCGTTGAGCATGGCCCAGAAACGGGGACGGACCAGGTTGCGCAGTTGGGAGAACAGGGTGACGAGATTGTCGCCGCCGTACTCCATGCGGCCGTCCTCAAGACTGACGGCGAAGCCCATGTTTGAGATCTTGGTGGGGACGTTCAGATGGGCGAAAAGCGCCGTGAGATTGGGATAGGTGACCTCGTTATAGACGATAAAGCCCATATCGACGGGCAGGGAGGCGGCCGGACCGGCCGGGGCCTCCACCGTGTGGCTGTGTCCGCCAAGCCGCGCATCGGCTTCATAGAGGATCACGTCGTGAGCCGGGTTCAGAAGCCACGCGGCGGAGAGGCCGGAGACTCCGGCCCCGATCACCGCGATCTTGAGGCGTCGGTTCGGAACGACGTTATTCACAGTCGGGAGTCTCCCTCGCCCCGGGCGAACGCCGCGCCGGGGTCCCATGCGTCGCCTCGCGGCGCCACACCCGTTTCTACGCCGCTTCGTCGACGGCGGATCAGGCGCAGCCGCGCCAGCTGTCGATTGATCCGCTTTCCCACCAGGCGCGTAAACCTGTCATGCATGGCGCTCGGGTCCCCTCTCCACGCCTCTTCACCGGCCTGCGACCGCAGCCGCCGCGCTGGCGCGCGCCGACGCTCGCCGATATCCAGGACTGCAGCGCCATGACCGGTCGCACGGCCCGTCCAAAGCCCCCCGGCCACTCCCAGATGATCGCGGCGATCGCCCGGTGCGGCGACCGCGACGCCTTCGCCTCTCTCTTTCAGCATTTCGCACCCCGCGTGAAGAGTTATCTCCTGCGGCTCGGGGCCTCACCGGAGGCGGCCGAGGAGCTGGCCCAGGAAACGCTGCTCACGGTGTGGCGCCGCGCGGACCGGTTCGACCCGAGCCTGGCTGCGGCCTCCACCTGGATTTTCACCATCGCCCGTAATCTGCGACTGGACCTGGCCCGCCGGCAGGTCCGCGCCGCAGCCGCCGCGCCTCCCGACGAGGCGCCGCCTGAGCCTCAGCCCGACGCCCTGCTTGGCGCCCGGGAGGATGAGGCCCGGCTGGTCCGGGCGATCAGCGACCTGCCCCCAGACCAGGCGCAGGTCATCCGCGAGGCCTTCTATTCGGACAAGCCGCACTCCGAGATCGCGCGGGAGCTGGATCTGCCGCTGGGCACGGTGAAGTCCCGGGTGCGGCTGGCGCTCGCCCGACTGCGCCTGCGCCTCGCCGAACCGGGAGACTCGACATGAGCAGGGACACCGTCCTGACGGGGGTCGGGAGGGCCGATCCGCAGCGCCATCCCAGCGAAGCGCGTCTTCTGGACTATGCCTGCGGGTCGCTCGCCGGGTCCGCACGCCTTGTGGTGGGGGCCCACCTGCTGACCTGTCCCGCCTGTTCGCGGGCGGTGGGCGAATTCGAGAGGGTGGGCGGCGACTGGCTGGAGGCTCTCGATCCCGCTCTCATGTCTCCAGAAGCCTTGCCCCTCGCCCTGGCGCGGATCGATCGGCCCTCGCCCCCCGCGGCCCCCGCCGCGCCGAGGCCCGAGGGCTGGCTGCCCGTCCCCGATGCGGTGGCCCGGGCCTCCCTCGGACGACGGCGGCGGGCGGCAGGCGCATGGATTGTGCCCGTGAGCCGCGGACCGGGCGCGGAGCGATGTTACCTCCTGGGAATGTCGGCGGGGCGCGGGGCGCCGGCGCACGGGCATCGCGCCGGTGAGATGACCGTCGTTCTCAGAGGCGCCTTTTGCGATGGCGACGAGGTCTATGGCCCTGGAGATTTCTGCGAACACGACGGGTCGATCAAGCACGCGCCGCGGGCGACCGCGACCGGAGATTGCGTCTGCCTCATCCACACGGACGGTCCCCTGGCGGCGGTGGATTGGGTCGGACGCCTGGTATTCCCTTTGCTGGGAGTCGGGTGATGGCTTGGGCCTCCCCGCGCTGACCCCGCCTCGCCTGAACGACGAAGACCCGTTCTCGACCTGTGGCGGCCTGCCCGCCGATCAGGCACAATCGTCAAGCTTGATGTCGAGCTGTTGAAGAGATCCGAGCTTGCCGCCATGAGCCCTACTTCCCTCGCCGTCCGCGCGGCGGAGCGCCTTGATCTACCGGACTCGCTGTTGCGCGGCGCCATAGCCCGCTTCGTGGCGCGCGCGCGTACGGAGCTGGCACGCGCCGAGGGGGACGGCGAGGCCGTGTTCGCCCTGGCCATGGATCAGCGGCCGGTGGCCGAGGCGACCGACGCCGCCAACGCCCAGCATTATGAAGTGCCAGCGGAGTTCTTTCGCCGCATCCTGGGGCCGCACCTGAAATATTCCAGCGGTTACTACGCCAAACCGGATTCGACCCTGGCGGAGGCGGAGGCGGCCGCCCTGACGGCGACCTGCGAGCACGCCGACCTGGCGGATGGCCAACGGGTGCTGGAACTGGGCTGCGGCTGGGGCTCCCTCAGCCTGTGGATGGCCAAGGCCTATCCGCTGTCGACGATCACCGCCGTCTCCAACTCGCACTCTCAGCGGCGCTATATCCAGGGCGAGGCCAGGGCGCGGGGCCTGAACAACCTCGTGGTCATCACCCGGGACATGAACAGCTTCAGCCCGCCCAGCCGCTACGACCGGATCGTGTCGGTGGAGATGTTCGAGCACATGTCCAACTGGCGCGCGCTACTGGGCCGCATCCTCCCGGCCCTCGAACCCGATGGGCGGCTATTTCTGCACGTCTTCAGCAATCGGGACCGGCCCTACAGCTATGATGCGTCCGACCCGGACGACTTCATCGCCCGACACTTCTTCACCGGCGGCATCATGCCCAGCCATGGGCTGATCCGCTGTTTCGCCGACCTGGCGCAGGTCGAGGAGGAATGGCGCTGGAGCGGCGAGCATTACCGCCGCACGGCCGAGGACTGGCTGGCCAATTTCGACCGCGAGACGCCGAACCTGAAACCGATCCTCAGGGAGGTCTACGGCCGGGACGCGGCGATCTGGCGGCGGCGATGGCGTCTGTTCTTTCTCGCCGTGGCGGGCATGTTCGGCGACGATGGGGGCCGGGTTTGGGGGGTCAGCCACTATCGCCTGCGCCCCGTGGGCCGCGCCTGACCGCCGAAGGGAAGGAGGCCCAGTATGGTCATTCGCTGGATTGTCGCCTGGTTGGCCGCGGCGCTCATCTTCGCGGGCCTGGATGCGGTGTGGCTGATCTCGACGAACGCCACGCTCTACAGACCGGTTCTGGGGCCTGTGCTCGCAGCGCAGGTGCGGCCGATCCCGGCGGTCCTGTTTTATCTGGTCTATCTGACCGGCACGGTGGTCCTGGCGGTCGGGCCGGCCCTGGCGGCGCGAAACTGGCGGCGGGCGAGCCTCAACGGCGCCCTGTTTGGGTTCTTCGCCTATGCCACCTACGACCTGACCAATTTCGCCACCCTGGCGGTGTGGTCGACGCGGATCACGCTTCTGGACCTCGCCTGGGGAACCTTCCTGACCGCCGCCGGAGCGACGGCGGGCTATCTCGGCGGGGCCTGGGCTTCGCGCCGGTCTCAGGACTGATCGGAGCCGAAGACATCCCTGACGATGGCCTCAAGTCCTTCCGCATCGACCGCGTCGAAGGCCCCGAGATGAGTGCTGTCCACATCGAGCACGGCGATGAGCCGGCCCTTTCCGTCGAGAACAGGAACGACAATCTCGCTACGCGACCGGGAGTCGCAGGCGATATGGTCGGCGAACGCCTCCACATCCTCGACGTTGACGGTCTGGCGCCGCGCGGCCGCCGCGCCGCACACGCCGCGACCGAAGGCGATGCGCAGACAGCCCAGCGTGCCCTGATAGGGCCCGACCACAAGCTCGGCCTCCTTGGCGGGATCGACCCGATAGAAACCGGTCCAGAAGAAGCTGGGAAAGGCCTGGGCGAGCATGGCGGCGACGCTGGCCATGCGGGCAACCTCATCCGGCTCACCCTCCGTAACCGCGGCGATCTCCTGGCGCAGGAGCGCATAACGCGCCGCCTTGTCGGCGGGCAGGGCATCGGCGGTGAAGGTTTCGGCCATGGGCCTCCATAGCCCAGGGGCGGGAGGGTTCAAGGCCTCTGCGGCATTGACGGCCGTCACGGCAGGCCGCCGGCAGGTGTGAACAATCGTCGCGGGAGTCCGGTGGCCCTTGAGATTCGTGTTGCGTTGCAGCATTATTCTGCATCCGCTAACGATCCCGGGTGGCCCTGCCATGACCTCGCCCTTCGCCGCCTTCATCCAACTGAATACCAGTGCGGTCGAACTCGGGGTCGAGTCCGTCGAGGTCATCGGTCTGCGCTGGCTTCAGGCCGTGGAGAGCCTGGGAGGTCTGGCCGAGGAAGCGAGCCTGATGGTCGCGGAAAAGGCCAAGGCCCTGCTCGACGCCCAATTTCTCATCGCGCTGGCGATTCTGTCAGGCCGTGCCGAGGAGGCGCCCGCCCGCGCGGTGGCGCTCTATCGTGGTCGGGTGCAGGCTAATCGTCATCGTCTGTCTCCCGCCTGAATCTCACGCGCCTCACGAGTCCGTCATGAAGACCTACAATCTCGATCTCCGACATGCGCCGTCCAAGCGCCGCCTCAACGCCCTGCCCGGCAACCGGCTTGACCCCCTCAAGGCGCGTCTTCCGGACGATCAGGCGGCCATCCGATGGGCCCAGGGCGAGCTGCTGGACTTCGCCCGCAAGGCCCGGGGCGAAAATTACCAATATGTCGAGGCGGCGGTGACCGAGCTTCTTCCTTTCGGCCAGCAGTTCGAGGGCAAGGACTATCGCCGCCTGGGCCGTTGGGTGTGCAATGCCGAAGGTCTGGCCTGGCGCGACGCCCGCGCCCTGGAAATGGCGGACTGAACCGGTCTCAGGCCAGCGCCCGGTAGACGACGGCCCCGACCTCGGCCAGGGCGGCGTCCAGAGCCGCGTCGCGCACGGCGGCTCCGAAGGTATAGACCGCGGCGAAGAGCGGGGCCCCGCCCCCGGGCGGCCAGACGACGCCCACATCCGCGGCGATGCCCGCCCCGGGATTCGAGCCGGTCTTGTCCCCCGTTTTCGCCCCCTTGGGCCAGCCGGCGCGCAGGCGGCCAAGGCCGGTGGCGGTCTCCTCCAGCCAGGCGAGCAACTGCGCGCGCGAACCGCGCGAGAGGACAGGGCCGAATAGCGCCGCCTGCAGATCGGCCCGCATGGCGGCTGGCGTCGTGGTGTCGCGGATGTCCGAGGCCGGGCCTTCATTGAGTTGCGGCTCCCAGCGATCCAGCCGCGTCGTCGGATCTCCCAGCCGCCGGGCCAGAGCTGTGACCGCCGCCGGGCCGCCGACATTCCGCATCAGCAGGGTCGCGGCAGTGTTGTCGCTGAGCGTCACCGCGGCGGCGCACAGGTCCGCCAGGGTCATTGCACCCTCCGACAGATGGGCCCGGGTCGCCGGCGCATAACTCATCAGATCGGCGGAACCGTAGGCGATCCGGCGACCCAGGCTCTCCTCGCCCTGATCGACCCGTCGCAGGACCTCGGCGACGAGCAGCCATTTGAAGCTGCTGCACATGCGGAAGCGCTCCTGCGCCCGCCACCCCAGGGGGGCGCGTCCAGCGCGGACCGCCGACACCCCCAACCGCCCGCCGATTCGCCGCTCGATCCGGGCAAAGGCGGCAGGGGCCGGCTCACTCGCCCAGGCGGGGCCAAAGCCGGCGGCCGCGGCTGCGAGGGCGGCGCCCAGGGCCCAACGGCGGGTCGCGAAGAGGGACATGCGGGACTTTCGGGGCTTGAAGGGGCGAGAGCGCCCCATTGGGATAGGCTTCGCCGCCTTTATGCGGTGTGAATCACGGCCACAGGCTCGACCTTCGGATCGGAGGCGATGTCGGCGGGAGCGATGAAACCCAGACCGTCCCAGGTCAGCGTGACGCCCACGCGCCGCAGGCACTCATAGACATATTCTGAGCAGATATATTCGTCCCTCGGCCGGATCGGTCGCGGCAGTCTCAGCCCACCCCAACCGAGCGCGATGCGCAGCATGATGCGCAGGATCTCCGCCATGTCATAGGGCGCGCCAAAGCGTCTGAGGGCGAAGCGGCTCATCGACCGCAGTCCCTCGCGGGTCGCCAGGGCGGCGAAGTCGGCGTGACGGGCGAGGACCATGCGCCCATCGAAGGGCCTCTGATGCGGCCCCGAGCCTGCGGCGAGGCTGCTCATCGCCACGGCGCCGACACCGGTCGCCACCGCCTGGAGCAGCATGATGCGGTCAACAAAGGGCACGCGCACGACCAGAGCCACATGACTGAAGGGGCTATGGGTCCCCCAGGCGATGGCCCGAGAACTCAAGTCGCGGCCGGCGAAGAGCAGGAGATCGCCGGTCCGGATCCGCGGCCTCACCTTGTCGTAGGGTTCTGCGGGAAGGTCATCGAACGCGGCCGGGGAAAGGGTCACGACCGCCCTTCTCCAGATATCGTCGCCGCCGCCACCGCCCAGGCGGCCACGGTCAGGGCCAGAGAGTCCGCCGCTTCGCCCCAGACCGTCGGGAACCGCACCCCCTCGACCAGACGCCAGCCCCAGACGAGCAGGGTGAACCCCGTCATCTGAAGGGCGACCAGGACGGCGGCCGGCCGGATCCATCTTCGGGTCATCAGCGCCGGGCCGGCGGCCAGATAGGCCAGACCGGTCGCCGCCGCCCAGAACCTGGGGCCGGGAATCCAGCCCGGAACCAGGCCGGCGGTCTCCTTCAGGTAGACGAGATGGGCCAGGCCGAGAGGAAGGACCGCCAGGCCCAGCCCGATCTGGGCTCCGCGGGCGTCGCCGCTCCCCGGCGCCAGAGCGAGAGCCCCGGCGGTCATGACCAACGATTCTCCGCAATTCTCCCAACCCGCCGCCGCCAGAGGGCGAGCCAGGGCGGGCCCAAGCTTGAACATCAGAAGCCAGACCAGAAAGGCGCTGGCGAGCAGGCAGGCGGCCGCCTGCGTCGTCCGCGGCCAGAAGAGGCCCAGGCCGCCTCCCAGAGAGACCATGGCGGTGGCGTAGACCAGGGCCAGGCGCCCCGGCGTCGTCCTGTCCGCGCCCGCCCAGATCGTCGCGAAATCGCCCTGAACCAGGCTGAGCGCCCCCAAGGCGATGAGGGTCAGAGCGAAGGCCAGGCGGGCGGCGCTCACCCTGTTCAAGTCCGCGCCGGAGAGGTGTCGTCGAAACGCCACAGACCCGTGAACCCGGCGCGATAGCGCCAGGCCAGCAGGATCCAGCCGAGCGCCCAGCCGCCGCCCCAGACGAAGTTGCCGGTCAACTGCAGATGGAAAAGGAGGATGACGCAGACGGGCGGCGCCAGGATCGCCAGGCCCAGCGGCGCCGTCCGTCGCCACAACAGGGCCAGTCCCCCAAAGGCGTAATCGACCATCAGCAAGGGGTTCATGAAGCCCGAGGCGTTCAGAGCGTCGGAGAAGGCCTTGGAGGCCGGGGTCGGCTCATGAACGCCCGCCCCCCCGAACCAGAGCAGAGTCGCGACCATGCCGGCGACGAAGAGAAAATAGCCGCCGTAAAGCCAGCGCGCGCCGCGCCAGAACCACTCCACCAGACTGGTCCCGGCCACCGCGCGACGCGCCGCATCGCCGCCCAGGACGGGCGTCAGCAGGCCCAGACCGGAGAAGACGATGATTACAAACGGCAGAAGGTTCATGGCGTCTCCCCCTCCAAGCCTGCCCGCGACCCACCGCAGTTTTCGCCTATTCGGGGCCGGGCGGGGCCTCAGACCTCGACTTTATCCAGGGTTGGACCGCCGGAGCAATTCGACCCGTACGCGAGGAACGCCGCCGCTCACCGCAGTCCCATCCGGCGCCTTTGCGAGGAGACCCCGGTCCATCGTCTGAAAGAAGGACAGGATCGGACACGGACAGGGTCGGGTCCAGTGCACGGCGTCGCCCAGAGCCGCGTGTCAAGGGACGCCCCAAGCTGATAGGCTCCTTCGCCCACAGAGATGGAGGTCGGGTTGAGCGACGACAGATACGGGGACGGTGCGCCGAGCCTGCCCCGACGTGGCGTACTCTCGGGTCTGGGCTTCTCGGGTCTGGGCCTCTCGGGTTTGGGCCTCTCGACGGTCGGCGCGCCGATGGCGGTCGCAGAAGGCCGCCAGACGGAGGCCCGAACCTATGCCTTCAGCCAGGTGGACGTGTTTTCCCCCGAGCGGTTCGGGGGCAATCCCCTGGCGGTGGTGATCGGCGCCGACGACCTGAGCGAGGACGACCTCAAACGGTTCTCCATCTGGACGAATCTCAGCGAAACCACGTTCCTTCTGAAGCCCACCCATCCGCAGGCGGACTATCGCGTGCGCATCTTCTCTCTTGGCGACGAATTGCCCTTTGCCGGACACCCAACCCTGGGAACCTGTCATGTCTGGCTCAGGGCCGGCGGCGCGCCCAAGGGCGCGCACATCATCCAGGAATGCGCCCTGGGCCTGGTGCGCCTTCTCCGGGCGGACGGGCGGCTGGCCTTTGAGGCCCCGCCCTTGAGGCGTGCGCCGCCTCTGGACGCGGAGAGCCTGGCCCATATCCGCCGGGCGCTGGGCCTGGGCGAGGACGAGATCACCGCCTCGGCGCTTCTGGATGCGGGCCTGAAACAGCCGGCCATCATGATCCGCAGCCGAGAGCGACTGCTCGCGCTCAAGGTGAACTGGGCGGCCATGAACCTGAAGGTCCTGGGCGTGATCGCGCCCTGGCCCTCGCCGGCCCGGCCGGGCGATCCCCTGTTCGAGGTGCGGTGGTTCGATTCGACCTTGCCGGCCGGCGAAGATCCGGTGACCGGCAGTTTCAACGCCAGCGCCGCCCGCTGGATGATCGGCGCGGGCATGGCGCCGGATCGCTATGTCGTCAGTCAGGGAACGGCCCTGGGGCGTGTGGGCCGCGTCCACGTGGACAAGGACGGCGACAGTATCTGGATCGGCGGCGATGCGACCGATCACATTCTGGGTCAGCTGCAGCTTTAGAGGCGCCGGACTTCAGCCGCGCGCCGGTCCGCCCGCGTGGCGTCGCGCGCGAACCATGGCGGCGTCGAGCGCCTGCAGGAATCGCGACCGGTCGGCGGTCGTGAAGGGCGGCGGCCCGCGGGTGACCTCGCCGAACGACCGCAGATGCTCGCCCACCGCCCGGGAGGCCAGAGCCGTCCCGATATTGTCGGCGGTGAAGGCCCGGCCGGCCGGATGCAGGGCCTGCGCGCCGGCGGCGAGCACGCGCTGGGCCAGGGGAATGTCCGCGGTGATGACCACATCGCCCGGCGCCGCCCACCCCGCGATCCAGTCGTCGGCGACATCGGGGCCCGCGTCCACGACAACCTGTCGGATGCGTGGGCGGTCAGGAAGCCGCAGCCAGGAATTGGACACCACCACGACCTCCACGCCATAGCGCGCGGCCACCCGATAGGCTTCGTCCTTCACCGGGCAGGCGTCGGCGTCGATATAGAGGATCGTCATGCCTCAAAACCTGCGCGCCGATCCCGCCGCGCCGTGAGACCACGGTAGGCCCGGCAGGACTCGAACCTGCAACCAGACCGTTATGAGCGGCCGGCTCTAACCATTGAGCTACGGGCCCCCGAAGGCGGAGGAAGGCGCCTCGCCTATCACGCGCGCCGCTCCCGTCAAACTGGCGTCAGAGTCCCGCATCGGGCAGGGCCTCGGCCAGGCGGGCGGCCATTTCGCGACCCGGCAGGGCGCGCTGGCCCTCCATGACCGCAGAATAGAGATAGGGTTTTCGGGTTCCCTGGGTCACGCCCTCGGCCCAGCCGACCATGCGCGAGCCGTCCGGAGTGGTGTTGCAACTGGTCTTGCGGCCGTCGGGGAGGGTGGCGAAGCGGAGGGCCTCCTGCCCGGTGAGCATGCCGGGGCGATCGCAGGCAGGCAGCCCGCGAACGCAGTTGAATAGTTCGCCATAGCGATAGAGCACCTTGCCGGTCTTGGGGTCGGCCAGAAGCACGCAGGTGGTGGGATCGCCGATCTGGGCGCCGATGTTGGAATCCAGAGCCGCGGTGGGGAGCCGCGGCCCGCCACGCACCAGATGCTCGACCTTTGAACAGGCGCCGAGCCCGATGACCGGCGCCAGGATGACAAGGAGCAGGGTCCTGAAGGGCGGCGTCATGGTCACTCCACTTCCTGTCCCGGCGCAAGGACCCAAGGCCAAGCGCATGTCGACGGTCATATTCCGCCGCGACGGCGTCACGCTCAACTGGTCCAGCGCAAGCGCGTCGGGGCCACGGGGTTGGTGAATGGGCGACCCTCGCGGCGGCTGGCGACCCATTCCCGCTTGAGAGCCTGGTACCAGCGCGCCTGGCGGTCTGCGTCATCGATCCAGATGAAGCCCGGTCCAAAGGGCAGGTTGGCGTTCTGCAGGTTCACCATGGCGCCGTCCTGGCTCAGGAACCGCCTCGCCGCCCATCGCACCAGGGGCCGGGCGAGGGCGAAGACGGGGTGATCGGACCACAGGATCTGGGTGATTCGCGTGCGGGTCTCCGACTCCGGGGTGAGACAGGTGAGGGCGACGAGCTCGCGGCGCCCGACCTTCACATGCTCGAAGCGGAGGCCCGGAAGGCGAAACACGATCTCGGTCACGGGCGCGCCGCCCAGAAGCCGGTAGGCGAGCGAGTTGGACGAGGGCTGATGGGGCAGCATGGCGAAACCCGCCTCAACCGGGCCGAACGCCTTGTCCTTGGCGTGGGCCGAGCCGTCGGGCCGCCACCACCACTGGCGATGCACATAGGGACCGTGGGCCGGATCCATGAGGCCGACCACCGCATGATCCATGTGGGTCTCGAAGACCTGGCTCTCCACCAGACGCGCACCGCGCGCGGTGAGGCCTGGAAAGACGGGAAGATCGGGAATCGGGTCTGGGGCAGTGCGGCCAGGACCCGGAAGCCAAACATAGACGAGGCCCTGGCTTTCGGCGATCGGGAAGGCGGCGGCGGCGATGCGGCCGGCATCAACCGTCTGGTCCGGCGTCAGGGAGGGAATCGCGCGACAGCGGCCGTCCGGTCCGAAGCGCCAGCCATGATAGGGACAGGCGATGCTGGTCGCTCCATCGGCCTCGGTCACTAGCGTCCCGGCAGAGAGTGGCGCGGCGCGATGGGGGCAGATATCGCGCAGGGCCATCAGGGCCCCCGCCTTGTCCCGGGCGAGCAGGATCGGCTGACCCAGCATCTCGCGCCGGATCGGCCGGCCGGGCCGAAGTTCGGTGGAGAGGGCCGCGAAATGCCAGATATCGGTGACGAAAGCCTGGCCGAAGCGAACGTCGTCCGCCTCTGCATCCTTCGCGGGGTCTGACGCGCGGCCCATGGTGGGGGTTTGTAGTGCAGACCCGCGATCAAATCACGCCCGGCCCCTCAACACAGGCCGTGACAGGCGCTCCCCCCCGTCGGGCCGGCAGGCTTTTGGGGACAGACCGGGGAGGACGAGGGCGTGGCGGCGTGGCCGCGGATGCACAGGCGGGCAACGGGACCTTAACCTTCGCGCGGGCTTGATGCGCGCCTTCGATCCTCCCTCTCAGGGCGACGCGCGTGCAAAGTCCTCACCTTCAAAATGCCGATCCTGAGATGCCGGAGACCGGCGTGGACCTCTCACCCGAGGAGATGCGCGATCTGCTGCGTCGCTGCTCGCCCTGGTTGAAGGGTGAGGATGCCCTGCTTTCGGAGCTGGGGCTGCGCCTTGACGCGGCCAACCTGGTGGAGTTCGGGCCGATCGCCCTCTCGCGGGTGAGCGCCGCCCATCGCCGTGAGTCCGACGAACGCCGCCGCCTCGAAGCCGTGGCCCGGGCCAACTATGCCGCCCAAGCCCAGACCCATGCCGCGGTCATCGATCTGCTGGACGCCCGGACTCTCGCCGAACTCGCCGACCGGATCGACCATCTGGCGCAGAGCCGGTTCGGGCTCGCCGCGGGCGTGATCGCCGCCGAGGGAGCGACCTCGTCCCCAGAAGGCTGGGTGGGGCTGGTGGAGGGTCAGGTGGATGCCCTTCTGGGCCCGCACGGCCTGGCGCGGCTTGGCGTGTGTCCCACGGCCGTGGGGCTGTTCGGCGATCGGGCGCCGATGATCGGCAGCGCCGCGATTCTCCGGCTCGGTATGTGGAATCCCGTGCGTCAGGGGGTGCTGGCCTTCGGAGCGGCAGACCCGCTCGCCTTCAGCCCGGAGATGGGGGCCGAGCTCGTCACCTTCCTCGCCCGGGTGGTTGAGCGGACGGCGGAACGATGGCCCGCGCCCTGAGCCCGTCGACGAGCCCGGATCGCCCTAGCTCAAGCAGGGTCCGCACAGCGGAGGAGGCCCGCGGGGCCTGGCTCGTCTGGCTCCGCGACGAGCGCCGGGCAAGCCCGCGCACCTTGGAGTCATACGGCGCGGCCGTCACCGCCTTTCTCGCCTTCCTCGCGCGTCATCAGGGGGAGGAAGTGGGGCTGGAGGGCCTGTCCAGGGTCTCCGCCGCCGAGCTACGCGCCTATCTGGCCCATCGCCGCTCCGGGGAGCGGCCACTCTCGCCACGCTCTCTCGCCCAGGCCCTTTCCGCTATCCGGTCCTGGTATGGTTTTCTCGACCGCCGTCTGGGGGTGAGCAACGACGCGGTGGCCCGGGTGCGGGGTCCGCGCGTCAAGCCCGGCGCGCCGCGGCCCGTCTCCGAGCCCGACGCCGCCGCTCTGATCGCCGCCGCCGGCGAGCCGGCCGCCGCCGACCGCATCTGGACGGGCCTGCGCGATCAGGCGGTGCTCACCCTGCTCTGGGGCTGCGGCCTGCGCATCTCCGAGGCCCTGTCGCTAAAGCGCGCCGAAGCGCCTTTGCCGGCGTCCTTGCGCATCCTGGGCAAGGGCGGCAAGACGCGCCTCGTCCCGGTGCTGGGGGCTGTGCGCGAGGCGGTCGACGCCTATCTGGAGGCTGCGCCCTTCGCCCTGGAGCCTGACGAGCCCCTATTTCGGGCCGTTCGAGGCGGACCCTTGACGCCGCGCCATGTCCAGGCCCTGACCCAGCGCCTGCGCGGCGCACTCGGCCTGCCGGATCGGGCGACGCCCCACGCCCTGCGCCACGCCTTCGCCACCCACCTGCTGGGCGCGGGCGCCGATCTGAGGTCGATCCAGGAACTTCTCGGCCACGCCTCGCTGAGCACCACGCAGCGCTACACCGCCGTGGACGCCCAGGGTCTGCTCGCCGCCTATGACCGCGCTCACCCGCACGCGGCCTGACCGGCCCCGGCGGCGCGGCCTTCAATCCGCTGAAATCCATCCCGCCGCCTTGAGGCGGGCGACCGCCGCGCGACTGACCGGCGCCTCCAGACCATTGGTCAACTCCAGAACGACCTGGCGTCCGCGGAGTCGGCTCCGCGCCACCGCGCCGCGCGCTACCCACCAGGAGCGGTGCACTTGAAGGCCCTCGACCCCCTCAAGTTCGGCGATGGCGACCTTCAGGGGAATAAGGATGAGGTCCGACCCGCGGGCCGTGTGCGCGCGCACGTAATGGTCCTCCATCCGCAGACACAGAAGCTCGCGGCCAAGGCGCGCCGGCAACCGTTCAAAAAAGGCGCCGGCGCCCAGGGCGGCGGGAGCAGCGGCGGGAGCAGCGGCGGGAGCGGCGATGGCCTCGACGGGGCGGGACTCCGCGCCGGTCGTCTCGACTGGGCGATCGGCCGCCCGGCTCCAGCGTTGGTCCATGAGATAGTAGAAGACGAAGGCGAGGGGCTCGGAGAGGATGAGAACCTGCACATAGGTTCCAAACAGCGGACCGGTCAGCCCGTGATTGGGCGGCCAGATCAGGGCCGAGTAGAGCCGAAGGATCAGCGTCAAGGGCGCGGCGCCGACAGCGATCGCGAGGCCCAGGGAAAACCAGACGGGCAGATCCACGCGTTCGGCCGTCCGCACGGCCAGCCGCGAGGTCAGCGAGAGCACGCCAAAACCGATCCAGAGATTGCCGAGCCAGTAGGCGATCCGCATCGGCGCGCCGGCGGCCTGGTAGGTTCCAAACGGGCCGATGACGCCCAGAAAGGCCCCGATGGCTCCGGCGATGGCGAGGTCGATCGCCCATTCGCGCGGCGTGCCCATAAGGGGGTGTCGGCGGGTCATGGTGCGGATTTAGCCTGAGCCGCCAGGGCGCGCCAATCGCCGAACCCGTGGCTGTCGTCGCAGACCCGCGAGGCGGGCGAGCGTCCGGTCCCTCGCCCTCAGATCTGGCGCCCCGAGCCGTTCGCCCTGACGCGAACCCGTTGGCCCATTGGCGCAGCGTCGCTGGCGGTTCTCGTCACATCGAGGCGGGATGGGGCGGTCCTTTCCACGAGGTGTCCCCATGAGCCTGGCCCCATCCGCCGCCGCGTCCCCTCTCACGCCCAAACCCTTCGCGGGCGCGCGCATCCATCCCGTGATCCACGCCGGCAAATGGCTGGCGGCCGATCTTCTCTCGACCCTGGTCTTTGTCGGCCTATACGCCCTCTTTCACAGCCTCGCCCTGGCCATCGCCCTGGGCATCGCCGCGGGGGTCGGGCAGGTCGCCTGGCTGAGATGGCGCCGGGCGCCCATCGACGCCATGCAGGCGATGAGCCTGGCCCTGGTGGTGGTGTTCGGCGGGGCCTCGCTGCTGACCCGCGATCCGCGGTTCATCATGCTCAAGCCGACCCTGATCTATGCCGCGATCGGCGCGGTCATGCTCAAGCGCGGGTGGATGCGCCGTTACATGCCCCCCGAGGCGAGCGCGATGGCGCCCGACCTGGCGGACCGGTTCGGCCATGTCTGGGCGGGCCTGATGTTCCTCACCGGCGCGGTCAATCTCGGCTTCGTGGTCAATGGCGACCCCAAGCTCTGGGCCGTGTTCATCGGGGTCGCGCCACTGACCTCGAAACTTGTTCTTTTCGCCATCCAGTACGGGGTGACCCGCGCCCTCGTGCGCCAGCGTCTCGCCGCCGCGCCCGCGCTCTCGTGAGGCGCCGCGGCCGACGCCCGGCGGAACGCGGTCAGGCCTGCATGGTCCAGCCCTCGACCCCCATGGCCGCCTGGCGCAGCGCCTCGGACCGGGTGGGGTGGGGATGGCAGGTCCTCGCCACATCCTCGGAGGCGCCCCCGAACTCCATGGCCACGCAGTATTCGCCGATCATCTCGCTCACCGAGGGCCCGATCATGTGCACGCCCAGAATGCGGTCGCTGGCGGCATCCGCCAGCACCTTCACGAAGCCCTCGGCCTCGTGGTTGACCTTGGCCCGGGAATTGGCGGTAAACGGGAACTTTCCGACCTTGTAGGCGATATTGGCCGCCTTCAACTCCTCCTCGGTGGCGCCGACCGTGGCGACCTCGGGGAAGGTGTAGATGACATTGGGAATGACGCTGTAGTTCACATGCCCGGCGTGACCGGCGAGGGACTCGATGCAGGCCACCGCCTCGTCCTCGGCCTTGTGCGCCAGCATGGGACCGTGGGTGACATCGCCGATGGCGTAGACGCCCGGCGCGCTGGTCGCGAACCGGTCGGTCTCGATGAAGCCCCGCGCATCGGTCTTCACGCCCACTGCCTCCAGGCCCAGCCCCTCCGTCACCGGACGCCGGCCGATGGCGAGCAGAACATAGTCCGCCTCCAGGGCGCGGGTCTCGCCGCCGGCCACAGGTTCGAACGTCACCGTGACCCCGGTCTTCTTGGCCTTGGCGCCGGTGACCTTGGCCCCGAGTTCGAAGACCATTCCCTGCTTGGTCAGAGCCCGCTGAAAGGTCCTGGCGGTCTCCGCGTCGAGCGTCGGGGTGATGCGATCGAGGTACTCCACCACGGTGACCTGCGCGCCCAGGCGGCGCCAGACCGATCCCAGCTCCAGGCCGATGACGCCGGCCCCGATCACCACCAGATGCTTGGGAACCTCCGGCAGGTCGAGGGCGCCGGTGGAATCGACGATCCGCTTCTGGTCCACCTCCACGCCGGTCAGCGGCGAGGGCTCGGATCCGGTGGCGATCACCACGGCCTTGGCGCTGAGCGCGGTCGCTCCGTCCGGCCCGGTCACCTCCACCTGGCCAGGACCCACGAGCCGGCCCCACCCCTTGATCCAGTCCACCTTGTTCTTGCGGAAGAGGAATGCGATGCCCTTGGTCAGGGCGTCCACGGACTGGGCCTTCTGGCCCATCATGTTCGGCAGATTGAGCTGGACCGTGGCGTCGATTCCAAGCCCCGCGAAATCCGTCTTCGCCACCTCGAACATCTCCGAGGCGTGCAGCAGGGCCTTGGAGGGGATGCACCCGACGTTCAGGCAGGTTCCCCCTAGGGTGGCGCGACTCTCCACGCAGGCGGCCTTGAGGCCGAGCTGGCCGGCGCGGATGGCCGCGTTGTAGCCGCCGGGCCCGCCTCCGATGATGACGACGTCATAGTCGGCCATGGATCGTCTCTTCTCGCTTCTGTTCCTGGAACCCTTGTCGCCGGTCAGACTTCGAGCAGCAGACGCTGTGGATCCTCGATGACCTCCTTGACCTTGACCAGGAAGGTGACGGCGCCCTGGCCATCGACCACTCGGTGATCATAGGAGAGCGCCAGATACATCATCGGCCGCACGACGATCTGCCCGTTCACGACCACGGGGCGGTCGGCGATCTTGTGCATGCCCAGCACGCCCGACTGCGGCGCGTTGAGAATGGGCGTGGACATCAGCGAGCCATAGACCCCGCCATTGGAGATGGTGAAGGTGCCGCCCTGCAGGTCCTCCAAGGCGAGCTTGCCGTCCCTGGCCTTCTTGCCTAGAGTCGCAATTTCCGCCTCCACGCTGGCGAGGCTGAGGGCGTCGGCGTCGCGCACCACTGGCACCACCAGGCCCCGATCCGTGCCCACGGCGACACCGATGTCGTAGTGGTTCTTGTACACAAGGTCGGTCCCATCGATCTCGGCGTTCACCGCCGGGACCTCCTTGAGGGCGTGGACGCAGGCCTTCACGAAGAAGCTCATAAAGCCCAGCCTCACCCCGAAACGCTTCTCGAAGGCGTCCTTGTACTGGCTGCGCAGGGCCATGACGGTGCTCATGTCGACCTCGTTGAAGGTCGTGAGCATGGCGGCGTTGGCCTGGGCCTCCTTCAATCTGCGGGCGATGGTCTGGCGCAAGCGCGTCATGGGCACGCGCTCCTCGAGGGCATGCAGCTCACGCGGGGGGGCGGGCGAGGCCGTCGGCGTCGGGGCGGCGGCCCGGGCGGCGAGCGCCGCCAAGGCGTCACCCTTGGTGATCCGACCCTCTTTGCCCTGGCCCTGGATCGCCCGCGGATCGAGAGCCGACTCCTCAAGGATCCGGCGCACCGAGGGGGACAGGACGTCGGCCGCCGACGGGGCCGGGGTTGCGGACTTTGGCGACGGCGAGGGCGCTGGCGTCGCCGCCTTGGCCGACGCCGCGGCCTCGGCCGGTTTGTCAGCCTTGGCTGTCGCCTTGCCGGCGCCCAGGACCGCCAGACGCTGTCCTGGGACCACGGTGGCCCCTTCTTGCGCCTCGATAGCCGAAAGCACGCCATCCTCCGGAGCGGATACCTCCAGGCTGACCTTGTCGGTCTCGAGCTCGACGAGCACCTCGTCGCGCTTCACCGCCTCGCCGGGCTTCTTGGCCCAGCGCGCGACGGTGGCCTCGGAGACCGATTCGCCGAGGGTGGGGGTCATGATGTCGGTCATAAGGGACGTCGTCTCCAGTCACGGCGCCCTGCCGGCGCCCCGTCCCCGAACCGCGAACCGATCCGGAGACCCTCTCCTGTCAGGCCTCAGCCCAGGGCTTGGCCCAAAAAAGCCTGCAATTCCTTGATATGGCGGCTCATCCGCCCCGCCGCCGTGGCCGCCGAGGCCGGGCGTCCGGCGTAGCGGGCGCGTTTGGCCGCCACGTCGAGCTTGGCCAGGGTCAGCTCCAGCCACGGGTCGACGAAAGTCCAGCCGCCCATATTCTTGGGCTCCTCCTGGCACCAGACGAGCTCGGCGGCCCTGAACCGGGACAGCTCGACACTGAGCGACTTCATCGGCCAGGGATAAAATTGCTCCAGCCGCAGAAGATAGATGTCGTCGATCCCCCGCTTCTCGCGCTCTTCGAGGAGGTCATAATAGACCTTGCCCGAACATAGCACGACGCGCCGAATCTCCGCGTCAGGTTTCAGGACCACGCCGCCCCGCCCCGATTGGGCATCGTCGCGCAACACCCGATGGAAGGACGAGCCCTCGGCCATATCGGCGAGGCTCGACACAGCCTTCTTGTGGCGCAGCAGAGACTTGGGCGACATCAGGATCAGAGGTTTGCGGAACTCACGCAGCACCTGACGGCGAAGGATGTGAAAATAGTTGGCCGGCGTGGTGCAGTTGGCCACCTGTAGATTGTCCTCGGCGCAGAGCTGAAGGTAGCGCTCTAGACGGGCCGACGAGTGTTCCGGCCCCTGGCCTTCGTAGCCGTGAGGCAGAAGCATCACCAAACCTGACATGCGCAGCCATTTGCGCTCGGCCGAGGAGACGAACTGATCCATCACCACCTGAGCGCCGTTGGCGAAGTCGCCATACTGCGCCTCCCAGAGAACCAGGGTTCCCGGGTCGGTGAGCGAGAAGCCGTATTCGAAGCCCAGGACAGCCTCTTCCGACAAGGCCGAGTCCAGAGCTTCAAAATGCGCCTGACCCGGGCGCAAATGCTGCAAGGGCGTGTGGTGAGCCTCCGTCTCCTGGTCGATCAGGTCGCAATGGCGCTGGCTGAAGGTGCCGCGAACGCTGTCCTGACCGGAGAGACGGACGGGATAGCCCTGATCGAGCAGAGTTGCGAAGGCCAGATGCTCAGCCGTCGCCCAGTCCAATCCCTCTCCAGCCTCGATCGCCCCTCGCCGGGCCTCGACGATGCGGGCCACGGTTTTGTGGACATTGAAGCCTTCGGGGATGGCGGTGAAGGCGCGGCCGAGATCCAGGAGTTTCTGACGCGGAATCGCCGTCTCGCCGCGGCGCTCGTCGGATTTGGGCACGGCCAGGCCGGCCCACTTACCATCGAGCCAGTCGGCGCGATCCGCGTGCCAGTCCTTGCCCGCCTCGAACTCGACATCCAGACGATCTGTGAACGCCTTGACCCAGGACTCCACCTGCTCTGAGGTGACCACGCCCTCCTCGATCAGGCGACGCGCGTAGATTTCGCGGGTCGAGGGATGGTCCTTGATCGCCTTGTACATCAAGGGCTGGGTCATGGTGGGATCGTCGCCCTCATTATGACCGAAGCGGCGATAGCAGAACATGTCGATGACAACGTCCTTGCCGAACTCCTGGCGATATTCGACGGAGACGCGAGCGGCGAAGGTCACAGCCTCGGGATCATCGCCATTGACGTGAAATATCGGGGCTTCGACCATCAGGGCGCTGTCGGACGGGTAGGGGCTGGTCCGGCTGTAGCGAGGGTTGGTGGTGAAGCCGATCTGATTGTTGACGATGACATGCACGCAACCGCCAGTGCGGTAGCCGCGGATTCCCATCAGATTGAAGCATTCGGCGACCACGCCCTGTCCGGCGAACGCCGCATCGCCGTGCATGAGCAGCGGCAGAACATGGCCCCGACCCGCGTCTCGGTTCTCACGCAAGGTGAAGGCCTGCTTGGCCCGCGCCTTGCCGAGCACAACAGGATTGACGATCTCCAGATGGCTGGGATTGGCGGTCAGCGACAGATGAACCGTGTTGCCGTCGAACGCGCGGTCGGACGAGGCGCCCAAGTGATACTTGACGTCGCCGGAGCCCTCAATGTCCTCGGGCACCGAGGACCCGCCCTGGAACTCGTGAAAGATCGCGCGATAGGGTTTGCCCATGACCGCCGCGAGCACGTTCAAGCGCCCCCTGTGCGGCATGCCGATGATGATGTCCTTGACCCCCAAGGCGCCGCCGCGCTTGATGATCTGCTCCAGCGCCGGAACGATCGCCTCGGCCCCGTCGAGGCCAAAGCGCTTGGTGCCGGGATAGCGGCGGGCCAGGAACCGCTCAAATCCCTCAGCTTCGATAAGCTTATGAAGGATCGCGATCTTGCCTTCCGGGGTGAAGCTGATCTCGTTGTCGCGGCCTTCGATGCGCTTCTGCAGCCAAGCCTTCTCCGCCGGGTCGGTGATGTGCATGTACTGCACGCCGACGCTGCCGCAGTAGGTGCGCCGCAAGATGGCCAAAATCTCCCTCAGGCTGGCGGTCTCGAGGCCCAGCACATAGTCGAGGAAGATCGGCCGATCGAAATCCGCCTCGGCGAATCCATAGGTGGAGGGGTCCAGCTCAGAGGCGTCGCCCTCAGTAACCGCTAGGCCCAAGGGGTCCAGATGCGCCTTGAGGTGGCCGCGCATGCGATAGGCGCGGATCATCATGATGGCGCGCAAGGAATCCAGCGTCCGCGCCCGGATCTCGTCCTGGCTGGCCGCGGGCAACTGCTGGCGAACCCCCTGGGCGACCTTGGCGGCCATGGCGGGCCATAGGCCATCCAGCGCCGACAGCCACTCCGGACGAGGAGATGTGATCTGAACCTCCGGCGCCCAGCTTGGCGGAGACGCGGAGGCCTTCACCGCATCCGGACGATCGGCGAGCGAGGCGAAAAAGTCGCGCCAGGAGGGCTCAACCGAGCCAGGATCCGCGACCCAGCGAGCCTGAAGCGCCTCCACGAACTCGGCATTGGCCCCGTAGAGGAAGGCGGTCTCCGCCAGAATGTCGTTCAACCGTCCCGAATCGTCGGCCATCTGTCTTGTCCTGCGGGAGCCCGGGGCGCGAGCCCGAGGCTTGTTAGCTCAAGCTCACCCTGCGATGAACCCTTCCCGTGAATGGGGCGTCAAAATACCCCACCCATCGTCTGAGATGGCGCGGTTCGCATCTCTTCGTGGCGAAAATCAGTTGCCGTAGGATCCGCCGCCGAAATCTCCACCGCCGAATCCGGCGCCCTGGCCCTGATCGTCGTAATAATTATTCTCGACGATCTCCGTGGGACCGCCGCCAAAGCCCCCGAACCCGCGCCCGCCCCCAAACAGGCTGGACACCCCGCTGAACAGCAAATCACCCGCCGCCACGCCGGCGGCCATGGTCCCGACATTTCGCAGGAAACTTCCCAGGCCGCCGCCGCTCTGAAACGGCCCCGGTCCATAGTAGGGCGGTGAGGCCGGGGGCGGTGAAGGCGGGGGCGTCGACGCGGCGGCATACTGATCCGGGGCCGCAGCTTGGGCCCAGGGACTGGCTCCGGTGAGAAACCTCGGGGCCGGGGCGGCGCCCTGGAGGCGGTTCAACTCAGCCTCAAGCTGGGCCACGCGATCCTGAGCCGCGTGCAGCGCCTGGTCCGAGAGGATGGCGTGCTGGACGAGCACATAGGCGGCGTCAGGCGCAGTGCGCAGAGTCTGAAGGATCATCGACTCCGCCTCCGCGTCCTTAGGCCCCGGCCTTGTGAGAGCCAGGTCCTGAAGGAAGCGCTGGAGCAGATTCTGTTCGTCGGCCGTCATGGGATTTTCCTTGGAGACATCCGTCCCTTCGCCAACCCGCCCTTCATGTGGTGAGCCGAGCCCGAAGCGTCCAGAGGCCCCCCCTCGCCCCGTTAGCCCCGTTAGCCCTTGAGCACATCCACCAGCGTATGGCCGAGCGCGGCGGGCGATGGAGAGACGCGGATGCCAGCCGCCTCCATGGCCGCGATCTTGTCTTCAGCCCCGCCCCGTCCTCCGGAGATGATCGCCCCCGCATGACCCATGCGTCGGCCCGGCGGGGCGGTGCGCCCGGCTATGAAGCCGACCATGGGTTTTTTGACCTTGGAATGGCGGATGAAATCGGCCGCATCCTCCTCCGCCGAGCCGCCGATTTCGCCGATCATGATGATCGATTGAGTTTGCGGGTCAGCCAGGAACATCTCCAGGATGTCGATGAACTCCGTGCCCTTGACCGGATCGCCGCCGATGCCCACCGCCGTGGTCTGGCCGAGCCCCGCCTGACTGGTCTGAAACACAGCTTCGTAGGTCAGGGTTCCGGAGCGCGAGACCACGCCCACCGAACCCTTGCGGAAGATGCTGCCGGGCATGATGCCGATCTTGCACGCCTCAGGGGTCAAGACGCCGGGGCAATTGGGGCCGATCAGCCGGGATTTGGACCCCGACAAGGCGCGCTTGACGGCCACCATGTCGGCGACCGGAATGCCTTCGGTGATGCAGATGATGAGGGGAATCTCGGCGTCAATCGCCTCCAGGATCGAATCGGCGGCGAAGGGCGGCGGCACATAGATCACCGAAGCGTCCGGCCGGGTCGCCTCGACCGCCTCGGCCACAGTGTCATAGACCGGAAGGCCCAGATGCGTGGTCCCCCCTTTGCCCGGAGTGACGCCGCCCACCATCCTGGTGCCGTAGGCGATCGCCTGCTCGGTATGGAAGGAGCCCTGGGCGCCGGTGAGGCCCTGACAGATGACGCGGGTGTCGGGGCCGATCAGGATGGACATGCGGACGTGCCTTCGGACGAGTGAGAACGGGCGGTCGGATCGGTTGCGGAGACTATTTCTTGATTTTCAGCAGTTCGATGAAGGCGCCCTTCCCGGACCCTGAATTGCTGATTGTGAGGATATAAAGACCGTCGCCGCCAGCGACCTCGTCCATGCTCTGACCGGCAACGAGGGCCTTGGGCGCGGTGAGCGGCCCGGAGAACTGGAAGGTGGTCTTGGAGGCCGTGGACTGGGCCGAGGCCACGCCGATCTTGGCGCTGACGGCCGCCGTCACAGCGGCCAGATTGGCCTGACTCGCCTGAAGTTGGCACTCAGAGGCCGTGATCGGCCCCTTGGCGCCGGTCCAAGTGTAGAGCGTATAGGCGTTGTCGACCCCCTTCTTGGTCCGGGTGTCGCTGGCGCTGACGGTAAACCCCGAGATCGGCTGGCCCGCCATACCGCCCTTGGACCAGCCGGCCTTGTCCGCGGCCGCGACGACGGAGGCGGGAGCGGCGTCGCCCACCATACAGGTCTCCTGAAAGGCGTCGAAGGCGGGATCGGCCAGGGCGGCCGAAGCGGCCAGGGCGGCAAAGGCGCCGAAGGCGGCGGCGAGGCGATGAGCAGTCAAGGTGGTTCCCCTTGCGTCTAGCGTCGGATCTGGTTGCGGGTCTTGATCAGGCCGCCCGTACGGCCTTGACGATTTTTTCGGCGCCATCGGCAAGGTCGTTGGCCGCGATGACATTGAGCCCGCTCTTGGTCAGGATCGCCTTGCCGAGCTCCACATTGGTGCCTTCGAGCCGCACCACGAGCGGGACCTGCAGCCCCACCTCCTTGACCGCGGCCACCACACCCTCGGCGATGATATCGCAGCGCATGATGCCCCCGAAGATATTGACCAGAATGCCTTTCACATTCGGGTCGGCGGTGATGATCTTGAATGCCGCGGTCACCTTTTCCTTCGAGGCGCCGCCGCCCACATCGAGAAAATTGGCCGGCTCGGCGCCGTAGAGCTTGATGATGTCCATGGTCGCCATGGCCAGACCGGCCCCATTGACCATGCAGCCGATCTCACCGTCCAGGGCGATATAGGACAGGTCGTGCTTGGAGGCCTCGATCTCCTTGGGATCTTCCTCGTCGGTATCGCGCAGGGCGACCACGTCAGGATGTCGATAAAGTGCGTTGTCGTCGAATCCCACCTTGGCGTCGAGCACCACGAGCTTTCCCGCGCCGGTGACGATCAGGGGATTGATCTCCAAAAGGCTCATATCTTCGCCCTTGAACGCGGCGTAGAGGGCCGGGAGCAGGGTGCGCATCTGCTTGGCCGCGGCTCCTGTCAGACCAAGAGCCTTGGCCAGGTTAGCGGCATGGTGAGGCCAGGGACCCGTGGCGGGGTCGATGGCGAAGGTCAGGATCTTCTCGGGCGTTCTATGCGCGACATCCTCGATATCCATGCCCCCTTCGGTGGAGGCCACCACGGCGATGCGGCTGCTCTCCCGATCCACCAGCAGCGAAAGGTAGAGCTCGCGGGCGATATCGGCCCCCTCCTCGACATAGAGCCGTCGCACCTTGCGGCCGTGGGGCCCGGTCTGGTGCGTGATCAGAGTCATTCCCAGCATCTGGCCGGCGATCTGACGCACCTCGTCGATGGATCGGGCGAGCTTCACGCCGCCCCCCTTTCCGCGGCCCCCGGCATGGATCTGCGCCTTCACCACCCAGACAGGTCCGCCCAGACGCTCCGCCGCCGCTACAGCCTCCTCCAGGCTGAACGCCGGCTCGCCGCGCGGAACGGGCGCGCCATATTTCGCCAGCACGGCCTTGGCCTGGTATTCGTGGATGTTCATGGAGGCGAGGTCCTCATCCGGTCTTTGGCGCCGATATCGCGCCGCTTATAGGGAGCGGGAACCCGACAAGGCAACCGTGCGCGAGGCCTTCCCACGCGGCAATCCTGAGCCTCCAGCCCCGATCGGCGGAATCCCTAGACCCTTCCGACCGTTCGCCCGAAACGCGATGTCTCAGGCGGCCTTACCCATCACAGCCGTGGCGCGGCGCTCCAGCTTGCCCCAGCCCACGCGATAGCCGCGGATGGCCGTGAGCACGGATTTGACGACCACATAGTACATCAACTGACGGTAGCCGAAGCGCTGAGCCGGAAGCCGGACGAGGTCCCCCCACGGCGCCCTTCGCTCCAGGGCCATGCCTAGAGCGGCGGCCGAAAGATCGAGGAAGATGAACGCCGCCCAGTAGAACACCGAGCGGAGGAAGTCGTCCGGCGACCACTCCACGGGGTGGAAGTAGCGACCATAGATCGCCCAGCCGAGTGAGGACACGATGGCCAGATCGACTAGCGGCGCGGCCACCGTCAGAAAGATCTGAAACAGCCAGATCTGAGGCAGAGCGACGAACCCAAGGATGGGCCGCTTGGGATTGAACAGACCGGCCCGATGTTTCCAGAGGCACTGCAGCGTGCCGAACGACCAGCGAAAGCGCTGATTGAGCAGTCCCCGCACCGTATCCGGCGCTTCGGTGTAGGCGCGCGCTGACGAGTCGAACTCGACGGTCCAGCCGGCGCGCTGAACGGCCAGGGTGAGGTCCTGGTCCTCCGCCAGAGTATCGGAAGGAAAGCCCTTCAACTCCTCCAGGACCGTGCGTCGCCAGGCCCCCACCGCGCCCGGCACGACAGTGACCGCTCCCAAAGCCGCCAGGGCGCGACGCTCCAAATTCTGGGCCGTCACATATTCCAGCGCCTGCCAACGGGTGATCAGATTCAGGCGGTTGCCGACAATGGCGTTTCCCGCCACGGCGCCCACACGCGGATCGACGAACCAGCGGGCCAGCTTGCCCAGGGTTTCGGGCGGGAAAAGGGTGTCGGCATCCAGGGCGACGATGATCTCTCCCCGGGCCTGAGCGAGCCCACGGTTGAGGGCCCGCGCCTTTCCGCCGTTCTCGAATGACAGGAGGGTCACGCGAGGCTCGTCGGCGAAGGCCTCGCGCACCACGCGGGCCGTGCCGTCCTTGGAGCCGTCGTCCAGCACCAGCACCTCGATCCGGCGCCATTGGGAGGCGAGGATGCGGCTGACCGAGGGCACAATCACCTTCTCCTCGTTGAAGCAGGGTATGAGGACGGTGATGAGTGGGCCCGACTGCGGATCGACATCGCGGGGCTCCCGGAAAGGTTCGCGGACCCGGTGAACCAGGGCCAGGACGGCCAGAAACACCAACCGCGCCAGTCCCAGAACGATGGCCGTCGTAAACAGGGCCTGCAGGATGTCGTTCACATATCGGAAGAAGCCGAATCCGAGGCGATCTAGGAAAAGCGAGAAGCTGGAGCGAGACGTAAGAGGCAAGGCATCCTGACGACTCATTCCCGCGAGTTGATCCACCGTGACGATCTTGTATCCAGCGGCCTGGAGGGCGTCGATGAGATGGGGCAAGGCCTCAACCGTCCGACTGCGATCGCCCCCCGCATCGTGCAGAAGGACGACCTGGCCCGCGTGTTCGCCGGTCGTCTGCAGACCCGCCAAGGTGCGCTGGACAATGAGGTTGGGGTCGGGCTTTTTCCAGTCGTCGGGGTCGATGCGCAGTCCGACGATCAGATAGCCGAGCTTCTGCGCCACGATCAGGGGATCGACCTCCCCGGGCGTGGACGGCTCGGCGTCGCCGAAATAGGGCGGCCGGAAGAGCCGCATCGAGCGCCCGGTCAGGACCTGGAACAGTCTCTGGGTCGTGTTGATCTCAAGATCGGTCTGGGCCAGGGGCGTGACGCCGATATTGGGGTGGGTCCAGGTGTGGTTGCCGACCATATCCCCGTCGCGAATCTCGCGTTGAACAAGGTCGGGGCGCGCCTGCATGTTCTGACCGATGACGAAGAACGTCGCATTGACGTGCTTCTGCTCCAGAATGCTGAGGATCTTGGGCGTCCAGCGGCCGTCGGGACCGTCATCGAAGGTCAGGGCCACCCAGCCCGGATGGGCGCCATAGCGATCAATGACATAGGAGGTCGGCATGACCTTGTAAGTTTCGGCCGAGATCAATCCCGTCTGACGATCGACCCCGATGGCGCGCTGTCCCGCCTTGGGCGAGGCGTCCACGTGGAGGATCTCACCCGTGCCGTCGAAATCCACGCCCACGCTCGGCGCCACGGTCTCCAGACCGTCGGGCCGGGCGACGCCGAAGGGCTGGCGCAGGTAATTCCAGACCGAGGGGTCTTCCGCCCCCATCCGCCACAGCGCGTAGCCCTCGGGCCGATAGGCGTCGGTGACCTTGAGCTCGTTGAAGAATGTGGCGACATCGAGGAACCAGACGGCGTGGTTGCGCCCATCATCATCCACATAGCCGAAGGTCGGATTAAGGGTGGTCTCATCAAGGCTCACCTGGGCGCTGGCGTCATGGGCGATCTGGGTGGCGTCATAGAAGGTCACGGCATGGGCGCTGGCCGGGCCCTTGGCGTCGGCGACGGTCCAGTCATAACCATGGGCGCCCAGGGCGACGACGGTGTGGGAGGGATTGAGCTCGCGCATGTCCGCGGCGAGCGTCCTCTCATACCAATCCTGTCCCGTGACCGCGCCGGGCGCACCGCCGCCCCAGTGCTGATCATAAGCCATGAGCACGACCGTGTCGGTGACCTGTCCGAGCCGGCGCATGGGCCAGGAGTCATCTCCAAACGGCGTCGCTACCCAGACTTCCCGACCGATCGGCTTGAGGGCGGCGCGGGCGGCGGCGAGGAAGGCGGGATAACGCGCCAGAGCCTGGGTCGAAAGGCCCTCCAGATCGAACACATAGCCCGCCCAGCCACGCTGCTTGGCCAGCACCGTGAGTTGCTGGATCAGGGTCTTTTCGCCGGCCGGATTGAGCAGCAATGAGTCGGCGAGCGCCGAATTGGGCGAGCCGTTGACGCCATTATGAACCATGGGCAGGACTGAAGGCGGGGCCTTGGCCTGGGCGATCAAGGCCTCTGCGACAGGGTCATTGGTGACTGAGAACGTTCCGGGACGGGCGCCCAGAAGCACCCATTGGGGCGATACGACGTCGAGCTGATTGACGTGCCGGCGCAGGGAGACGCGCGAGCTCTCGTCCCAGCTCACATAAAAGCCCACGGACAGAGGCCTTGACGGCGCGCCGCGCTCCGCCTTGGCCGGGCGCGGGACCTGGCGCCAGGTCTCCGGCCGGCGAAAGCGCCTGATCGAGGTTTCCTGGTGCAAGGCCTGGAGGACCCTGGGGTCCTTCAGGGTCACTTGCGGCAGCGTAGGGGCGAAAGCCAGGGTGGCGAAAAACGCGGCCACCACCAAGGCCGCGAGGGAGATAATGAGGCCCACGCCCAAATTGGCGCGACGCGCGCGTCGGCCCGTCGGGTCGTGAAAAACGAATTCGTCCATGAACCGCGACGGCGTCCCTTATGCGTCGGCGACCACCCCTCGTCGCAAGCGAACCGGACAATGGCGCAAGGCGCGACTCTGCGCAAAGCCAAAGCCGCCCGCCAATGGACGCGACCGACGTCCCTCTAAACGCGGCGATGCCGGAATCGTTCAGCCGAGCGCGGGATCGATCCCCTTGCACGCGGCGATCAGGCCGCGAACCGACTCCACCGACTTGGCGAACATGGCCGTCTCGGCCTCGTCGAGCGGGAATTCGATGATCCGCTCGGCGCCGGCGGCGCCGATGACCACAGGCACGCCGACATAGAGTCCGGAGAGACCATACTGGCCCGACAGATGCGCGGCGCAGGGAAGGACCCGCTTTTCGTCATAAAGATAGGATTTGGCCATGGCGATGGCGCTTTCGGCGGGGGCGTAATAGGCTGAGCCCGTCTTCAGCAGGGCGACGATCTCGCCGCCGCCGCCCCGGGTGCGCTTGACGATGGCCTCGAGCGCATCCTGGCTCAGATAGCCCTGGCGGACGATCTCCGGAAGGGGCAGCCCCCCGACTGTAGAGTGACGGACCATGGGAACCATGTCATCGCCGTGACCGCCCAAGGTCCAGGCGTGGATGTCGCGCACGGAGACACCCAGGGCCTCGGACAGGAAATAGCGGAAGCGCGCCGAGTCGAGGACGCCGGCCATGCCCACCACCCTTTGCGCTGGAAGCCCTGAATATTCCCTTAGGGCCCAGACCATGGCGTCCAGAGGATTGGTGATGCAGATGACAAAGGCGCCTGGACAATGCGCCTTCACACCCTCGCCCACCGACTTCATGACCTTGAGATTGATGCCAAGGAGGTCATCGCGGCTCATGCCGGGCTTACGGGCCACGCCAGCCGTGACGATGACGACGTCCGCCCCGGCGATCTCGGCATAGTCCCCTGCGCCCTTGAGATGGACGCTGGACTCGAACACTGGGGTGGCCTCGTCGATATCGAGCGCCTTGCCCTGAGGAACGCCCTCGGCAATGTCGAAAAGGACAACATCGCCCAGTGCCTCGCGGGCGGCGATGTGGGCAAGGGTGCCGCCGATCATACCGGCGCCCACCAGGGCGATCTTGGCGCGGGCCATGGAAACCTCGACTGTTACCTGATGCGGGGACAACGCCGCTGGGCGCGGGCGCGGTCTAGCCCCGGCCGGGGTCCACCGCAAGACGCGGGCGCGGTTCGATCCGCCGGAGGGTCACGGATGTCAGCCCCGCCGGTGTTCGCAGCGTTCCACGCCAGAGATCAGGGCCCTGACGGCGCAGATCGAGGCGCCAGATCGCGCCCGGTCCCAGCCTCGCGCTGAGACGTTGTCCCGAACGTGTCAGGGTCTCCAGCGGAGCCGGCGCATCCCGGCCGTCGCCCGTCCAGGCCCCCTGGAGACGGGAGAGCGCTGACGCCGTGACTGGCGGATCGACAAGAACGAGGGTCAACCGAACATCACCGGCGGCGTCGCGCAACCGCCAGGCGCCGTCGAGTTCACCTTGCTGGGCTTGGGCCGCCGCCGCCGATCCGAGGATTCGCTGGTCGAGACCGCCGCCTTGGCTTGGCGCAGTCTGGGCCCTGAGCGGTCCGGCCCCGGCGATGGCCGCGCAAAGCGTCACAACCCGCGGCGCCCAACGCCGACGCACCCGAACGCCCCGGGCCCCTTGGGCGCTCATGCGGCCGATACGGTCGCCGACGCCAGCGCCTCGGCGATGGCCACGAGACGGCGGGCCTCATCCAGATGCAGCCTCTCCGCCAGACGGCCCGCAACGCGCAGGGCCCCGCGCCCCGCGTTCTCCGGGGCCTCAAAGGCGTCGATCACCGCACGAGCCCAGGCGATCTCGCTCTGCGGCGGCGTATAGGCGCGGTTGCAGATCTCCAGGTGGCTCGGGTGGATCAGTGTGCGACCGTCGAATCCGATTTCCGCCCCCTGGCCGCAGGTGCGCTCCAAAAGACCCAGGTCCTCGATCTCATTGTGAACGCCATCCAGGGCCAGAAGCCCGTGCGCGCGGGCCGCCGTCACGATCAGGGCGAGCGCGGGAAGGAACGGCGTCCGCTCCGGCGTCGAGCGGGCGCGCATCTCCTTGGCGAGGTCGTTGAGCCCCACGACGAGGCCAGCCAGGCGCCCCCCGACCCCTGCAATCTGATCCAGCCGCAGGATCGCCTGGGGGGTCTCGATCATCAACCAGAGTCGCGTCTCGCGGCGCGCCGCCGAAAGCCGAGACTGATAGGTTGCGACATCGCCTGGGTTGCGGATCTTGGGGGCGATAACGGCGTCCGGGCCCGCCTGAACCGCCGCGGCCAGGTCCGCCTCTCCCCATGGGGTATCCAGGGCGTTGACGCGGATGACCACCTCGCGCCGGCCAAATCCGCCGGCCCTGACCGCCGCCACCGCAGCCGCGCGCGCCTCGTCCTTGAGTTCCGGCAGGACAGCATCCTCAAGGTCCAGAATCACCACGTCGCAGTTTAACCCCCGCGCCTTTTCGACGGCGCGGACGTTCGCCGCCGGCATGTAGAGGGCGGAGCGACGCGGGCGATGAGACATCGACAAGAACCTCTGGATATCCCGACCAGGCATGGCGCCCATAGCGCTGGGATCGTAGACTGGGGAGATGAGCATCCGACACGAGCAAGGCGCGCGCAATGTCCTGGGCGGCGAGCTGGCGCCCTGTTCTCTAGATCCTCTGACCGGATTCTACCGCAATGGCTGTTGTGAAACCGGGCCAGAGGACGTGGGCCAGCACACGGTCTGCGCGGTCATGACCGCCGCTTTCCTGACCTTCTCCAGGCAGGTCGGCAACGATCTTTCCACGCCCCGGCCCGAGTTCGGTTTCGCCGGCTTGAAACCGGGAGACCGGTGGTGCCTGTGCGCGCCGCGCTGGATGGAGGCGCTTGAGGCTGGCGCCGCTCCGCGCGTCATCCTTGAAGCGACGCATGAGGAGGTGCTGGCCATGGCGCCGCTTGGACTCCTGAAGGATCACGCCGCCGATTTCAGCGGATAGGTGCGCTCGCGCTGATAGACCTGGCCGCGTCGCGAGAGACGGCTTGAATAGAGATGGAAACCCTCGGCCCGGATTGGCTCGGTCCGCAACAGGTTGTGTCGGGCGAGCCAGGCCGCAGTCTGCGGCGCCGGGGTGCGGTCGAGATAGGCCAGGGTGATGTGGGGTCTATAGGATCTCGAGTCCGGGGCCAGGCCCGCGCGGCGCGCCGCGCGCTCGCAGCGGCGGTTGAGGTCACGCAACGACTCGCTCGGCGACACCCCCGCCCAGAGATGATGCGGCGTTCCGCGGCTCTCAAATGCACCGACACCCTGAAGGCTCAGATCGAACGCCGTCCCGCCGATCGCCGTCAGCTCCCCGTCCAGATCGTCCGCGAGCCCTTCGTCGATCTCGCCAAAGAACCGAAGCGTCAGGTGCAGCTTCTCCGGCGGATGCCAGCGCGCGCCCGGCAGACCGCTCATGATCGGGGCCAGGCTAAGCGCGATCGATTCGGGGATAGCCAGAGCGGCGAACAGGCGAAGCATGGCGGCATCGGCGCCTTTTCAAGGACTTGATTCGCATCATGGCGGGATCCAGGCCTTGCGTCATGACGTCAGCTTGATCAGCGCGGCCTTGCGATGGCCGCGATCGAGGCCGATATTCGAGTGCAGGCTCTCCGGTTGGGAGGGCTCGAAAATGAGGTTTTCGCCGATGAGCGATTTCAATCGAGGCCTGACTCAGCCCGGCCAGGTGGCCGCGCCGAACATGGCCATGGATGCGGGACTACGGTCCTTCATGCTGGGCGTCTACAACAAGGTGGCGCTCGGCCTGATCCTATCTGCGGCTATCGCCTATGCCACCGGCACGGTGCCGGCGGTGTCTCACCTGCTGTGGCAGGACGTCGGGCTCGGTCGCCGCGGTTTCACCCTGCTTGGCATGGTCGTGACCTTCGCCCCCTTGGCGATCCTGCTGTTCCAGGGGTTCGCCCGGCGTCAGTCGCCTGAGAGGGCCAATTTCACCTATTGGGCGATCGTGTCCCTGATCGGGGCCTCGCTCGGTTCGCTGTTCATGTTCTACGCCGGCGTGGATATCTTTCAGACCTTCCTGATCACGGCGGCGGCCTTTGGCGGCCTCTCGCTCTACGGCTACACGACCAAGCGCGACCTATCGCCCATGGGCAGCTTTCTGATCATGGGCGTCTGGGGACTGGTCATCGCCATGCTCGTCTCGATGTTCGTTCAGTCGAGCGCGCTCGTCCTGGCGATCAATGTCCTGGGCGTCGGCATCTTCGCCGGCCTGATCGCGGCGGACACGCAGCGTCTGAAGATGACCTATTATTGGATCGGTGGAGACCAGGCTGCGGCCAGCGTGGCCACCAGCTACGGCGCGCTCAGCCTCTATCTGGACTTCGTCAATCTGTTCCGCTTCCTGCTCTATTTCGTCGGCGGCGGCTCGCGCCGCTGATCGAAAGCGTCGCACACCGACCCCTGGCCCCGGAGCGATCCGGGGCCTTTTTCGTCAGCGCATCCGGTCAGGAGACCACGGCGAATCGCTTGCGATCGAACACCTTCAGAACCTGGGAAAGGTCCTGGCCGCGCTTGAGAATGAGCCCACCCTGGGCGGTGACCAGCCACGCCCCCTGGCGCGCGGCCTGAGCCGGCCGTTTCTCGATCCGATAGAGAGGCGCCTCGCTTGTACGTCGGAACACCGAGAACACAGCGGCGTCCTTAAGGCCATCGATCGCATAGTCGCGCCAATGCCCCTGGGCGACCATACGGCCATAGAGTTGCAGCAGTTGATCAAGCTCGCGGCGATCAAAGAACACGCGCGGGCTGGGCGCGGGGCGCGGGGCGTTGGCGGCGGCGTCTGTCATCGCCGAGGAGCTTAAGGCCAAGTCGAGGCTTCTGGCGAGGCCCGGACGCCATCCCGAGCGACGACACGGGATGGGGGCTGAGTCGCCGCCCCGAAATCACCTTAGTTCGGACCGCTCTTGGCCCCAGAGCCCGGGCATAACACCATCGTCGGCTGATCGGAGCGTTAACGGCTTCGGTATCTGAACAGCCCCCCCAGCCCTCGAGGTCGCGAAGCGACCGGTTGGCCGACACCTCCCCCTCTCGTTCCGGCCCCTCCGGTTTCAGATCGCAGCGGCCCTTCGACGCGCGCTAGGTTCCGGCCTCATCAGGGTGCGGTCCGCGTCCCAGGGGATGGCAGCAGGCGGGCTGCGAGGATGGGACCCCCGTGATCTCTTTGCACCAGGATCACCGTCATCAGGCCCGGGGACGTCGCCTTGGGCAGCCGGAATGTTCTGCCCTCGCCCCGCCATTCGCCCAGATCGACGAGTTCGCGCACGACATTGCGATAACTGACCACGGCGCCCTTATTGTCGCCCCCCGTCACCCGCACAGGCGCTGGGTTCGGTTCAAAGCGCAACATCCAGACCCGGGCCCTGCCGCCGGGCGCCGCGGCGGCGGCGACATGCAGGCGGCCATCCCGCATCAGGGTGAGCGCCGGGCCGGGCCGGGCCTCGCGCCGAACGCGAACCCAGAGCGCCTCAACCATCTTGGAATCGTCGGCGGAGGCCTGACCACGCCCCTCGAGAACCAGTTGCGGCGTATAAACCTCGCGCAGACCGAAATGATGCTCGTAGGCCTTCTGGCGGGCGGTGAAAGCCGGGTCGGCGAAGGCGTCGCGCCAGCCCAGATAATCCCAATAATCCACCGGCAAGGTCAGGGCGATGACGCCGCGCCGCGAGGCCAGCTCCGTGAACGGCGCGTAGGCCTTGTTACAGGAAACGCACCCCTGGGCCGTATAGAGTTCGGCCACCAAGGGCTGAACTCTGGGTTGGTGGGCCTGAGCCGGGGCGGCGAGCAGCGCGCCGAGCGCGGCAACCGCCATCGCCCCCCTCATGGTTCCGCTCACAAGCTTCATGGCTGTGCAGATAGCCGCAAGCCGCCACCGACACGGTTCACGAAGCCGTGAGCCAGATCACGGAACCTCGCCTCTTCACGGAACCTCGCCTCTCCGGATTTTGCGGTCAGCCTTCAGTCCTGGCGAGGTTGCGCAGGACATAGTTGAGGACGCCGCCGTTCTGGAAATAGGCGAGCTCGCCGGCCGTATCGATGCGGCAGCGCACCGGAAAACGCGCGATCTTACCGTCCTCAGGGCGATAGAGCTCGACCATCAGCTGTTTGCGCGGATGAAGCGCGTCGAGCTCCCGGATCGTGACGATCTCATCGCCAACCAGATTCAGCCGCTGCCACCCCTCGGCCATGAATTGCAAAGGTAGAACGCCCATACCGACAAGGTTCGAGCGATGGATGCGCTCGAAGCTCTCCGCGATCACGGCGCGCACACCCAGCAACTTGACGCCCTTGGCCGCCCAATCGCGCGACGAGCCGGTCCCATACTCCTTGCCGGCGAAGATCACCGCGCCGCGGCCCTCCGCCCTGTAACGCATGGCCGCATCGTATATCGACATCACCTCTCCGGAGGGAAAGTGACGGGTCACGCCGCCCTCGATCTCCGGGGTGATCCGGTTGCGGATGCGGATATTGGCCAGGGTCCCGCGCATCATCACCTCGTGATTGCCGCGCCGTGCCCCATAGGAATTGAAATCAGCCTGGCTTACCTGATGCTGCGACAGGTACTCTCCCGCCGGCGAAGTCTTGCGGATATTCCCGGCTGGCGAAATGTGATCGGTGGTGATGGAGTCACCGAAGATGCCCAGGATCCGGGCCTCGACGATATCTCGCACCGGCTCCGGCTCCATGGCCAGATTATCGAAATAGGGTGGGTTCTGGACATAGGTCGAGCCCAGCTCCCAGGCATAGGTCTCGCCGGCCGGGGCCTTGATCGCCTGCCAGCGCTTGTCGCCCTTGAAGACGTCGCCATAGCGCTTGGCGAACATCGACTCGGTGATCACCTTGCGCTGAATGGCGGCCACCTCCTCATTGGTCGGCCAGATGTCCTTCAGGAAGACATCCTTGCCAGACTTGTCCTGCCCGAGCGGTTCGCTCGCGAGGTCGATCTGCATTGACCCGGCGAGGGCGTAGGCGACCACGAGCGGCGGCGAGGCCAGATAGTTGGCCCGCACGTCAGGGTTCACGCGCCCTTCAAAATTGCGGTTTCCCGACAGCACCGAGACTGCCACCAGATCATTGTCCTGGATGGCCTTGGAGATCGGCTCGCTGAGGGGCCCTGAATTGCCGATGCAGGTGGTGCAGCCATACCCCACAAGGTTGAAGCCCAACTTGTCCAGAGGAGCGGTAAGGCCCGCCTTGGCGAGGTAGTCGGTGACCACCTGTGAGCCGGGGGCGAGGGAGGTCTTCACCCACGGCTTGACCGAAAGTCCCTTGGCCACAGCCGCCTTGGCCACCAGTCCCGCTGCGATCAGGACGCTGGGGTTGGACGTATTGGTGCAGGAGGTGATGGCCGCGATGACCACATCGCCGTCGCCAAGATCGAAGTCTTCACCCTCGACCCTGATTCTGGACCCGGCTTCGGCCTTGCCGAATTCGCTTCCCAGCGCGCCAGCGAAAGCCCGGCCGGCCTCCGCCAGGAGGACCCTGTCCTGCGGCCGCTTCGGCCCGGCGATCGAGGGCTGTACGGTCGAAAGATCCAGTTCAAGGGTGTCGGTGAAAATCGGAGGCGCCATGCCCGGCTCGACCCACAGGCCCTGGGCCTTGGCATAGGCTTCGACGAGCGCGACCCGCTCGGGCGTGCGCCCCGTCGCCTGCAGGTAGTCGATGGTGGCGCGGGTGACGGGGAAGAAGCCGCAGGTAGCCCCATATTCAGGGGCCATGTTGGCGAGGGTGGCCTGGTCCTCAACGGTCAGGTGCTGCAATCCGTCGCCGAAATACTCCACAAGCTTTCCCACCACGCCGCGCTTGCGCAGCATCTGGGTTACGGTCAGCACCAGATCGGTGGCCGTAGCCCCTTCCGGCAGGGCGCCGGTGAGCTTGAAGCCAATCACTTCCGGAAGAAGCATCGGGATGGGCTGGCCCAGCATGGCCGCCTCGGCCTCGATGCCGCCGACGCCCCAGCCGAGCACGGACAGGCCATTGATCATGGTGGTGTGGCTGTCGGTGCCGACCACCGTGTCGGGATAGGCGAGAGCTGAGCCCTCGGCTTCCTGGGTCCAGACCGTCTGGGCGAGATGCTCGAGGTTGACCTGATGGCAGATTCCGGTGCCAGGCGGCACGACGCGAAAGTTATTGAAGGCCTGGGCGCCCCAGCGCAGGAAGCGATACCGCTCCATATTGCGTTCATACTCGCGCGCGACATTCTCCTCGAAGCTCTTGGCGGCGCCGAACGAATCCACCATCACCGAGTGATCGATGACCAGATCCACAGGGTTCAGCGGATTGATCTTCTGGGCGTCGCCGCCCAACCGGGCGAGCGCGTCGCGCATGGCCGCGAGATCGACCACCGCCGGAACCCCGGTGAAATCCTGCATCAGGACCCGGGCCGGGCGGAAACTGATTTCGTGTTGAGACTGCCCCCCGTCACTCAACCATTGCGCGAAGGCCTCGATATCCGCTTTGGCGACCGAGGCTCCGTCCTCGTAGCGCAGCAGGTTCTCAAGCAGGACCTTCATCGCGTTCGGCAGGCGGGCCACGCCGGTAAGTCCGGCCTCCTCGGCCGCCGGAAGGCTGTAATAGTCATAAGCGCGATCGCCCACCGCCAGGGTGCGGCGGGCCTTGTAGCTGTCCAGAGACGCCATGTCGGGGGAATCCTCTTCCTGTTCCAGGCCGTCCGAAAATCGGTTCGGAGTATCGCGCGCGAGCCGGAGCGGACTCACAGGGTCCGCACCGCGCAGCGTCGTCCCCGTGCGGCCGCGCCTCTCATAGACCGGGCGCCGGCGTGCGTCCATGCGCTGTGCGCAAGGGCCGAGGCATGATCCGCCACCTGCAGATCCAGGGCCTTGCGGCCCGCCGCGGAGAGCGGACGCTGTTCTCTGGGTTCAACCTCGGCCTGGCTACGGGCGAGGCGGCGGCCCTGACCGGAGCGAACGGCGTCGGCAAGACGACTCTGCTGCGAATCGTCGCTGGACTGGTGCAGCCGGACGCCGGCCTCGTGACCTTCACAAGCTCCGAAGGCGCGCTGGATGCGGCCGAGGCCCGGGCCGGCGCCTGTCATCTCCTGGGTCATCAGGACGGACTGAAAGGCGCCCGTCTGGCCGAGGAAGAGTTGGAGTTCCAGGTCCGCTGGACCGGGGGGACCGCAAAGTCCGCGCGGGCGGCCGCCGAGCGCCTGGGCCTGACCCGTCTCCTCCGTCTTCCCGTGCGCGTGCTGTCCGCCGGCCAGAGGCGGCGCCTTGCCCTGGCGCGCCTTCTCGCAAGTCCGCGGCAGCTCTGGCTCCTCGATGAACCTTTGTCCCCGCTCGACGCGGCGAGTCGGTCTCTGTTCGGCGAAGTGATGGCGGAACATCTGGCGGGCGGCGGATTGATCCTGGCGGCGGTGCACGATCCCTTGCCGGTGACAGCCCGTGAGGCGAGGCTTGGAGCATGAACGCGTTCGGTCTGTTGCTGCGCCGCGAGATCGCCCTGGCCTGGGGTCGGGGGGGAGGGCCGCTCCTGGCGCTTGGGTTTTATGCGGCTGCGGTGGTCATGCTGCCCCTGGCGCTCGGCCCGGAACCCGCCCGTCTCGCCGCCGTGTCGACAGGCGCGGCGTGGGTTCTGCTCGCCCTCTCCAGCCTGCTATCGTTGGAGCGCCTGTTCGAACGCGACTTTGAGGACGGCGCCCTTGACCTCCTCAGTCTGGGCCCCCTGCCGCTGGAGGCCGTGGCGGCGGCCAAATCCCTCGCCCAGTGGCTGATCGCCGGCGCGCCCTTGGCCCTGGCGGCGCCCGTGGCGGCGATCGCTCTTGGCGCCCGCCCAGCCCTGGCGGGCCTCATCCTCGTCACCGCGGCGCTGGGCGGCCTGGCCTTCGCCTTTCTGGGAGGAACGGGCGCCGCCCTGGCCCTGGCCGGCCGCCGAGGAGGTCTCCTCGTTGCGGTCATTGTTCTGCCGCTCCTGACCCCCCCGGTCATTTTCGGGGGCGCCGCGCTGGATCGGCTGGCGCTCGGTTTGCCGTGGCTTGGCCCCCTGGCCTTGCTGGCCGGCTATGCGGCGGCGGCCGCGGCTCTGTGCCCGTTCGCCATGGCCGGGGCTTGCAGGAACGCGCTGGGATAGAATGGGGCGGGTTGAGAGGGATTCCGTCGGGACACGCGCAAGGGCCTGACCCGAGCGCCGCATTCCGGGCTTGGGATTCCGCCTCCGCGCCTGGAGCTCCAGGCGGTCTGGTCATCGACCGCAAAGGCTCCTGGCCCTATGAGAGAGCTCACATGGGGTCGAGGAGGGGGAAATAACCATGACCGATGGGGTCTTCGCGCGGCGCGCAGTTGTGGGGTTCGGCGCGAGCGCCGCCGTGACGGGCCTCGCCGGTTCGGCGCGATCGGAACCTGCACGCGCCAGCGCAGGCGCAGAGGGCGTCTGGCGCCCGACCTTTGAGCCGCAGGACTCTTGGCTCGACCGCGCGGGCGCGCGCCACCGTCTGGTGCTCGATGCCGCCAGCGCCGCGGCGGCGGCCTCCGCTGTGTTCTTTGCCGACAACTTCTACCTGGCGAACAGGACCGCCTACGGCTTGCCGTCCGACTCCCTTGGCGTGGTCATCATCCTTCGCCACTTCGCCACGCCCTATGGCTATGACGACGGGGTCTGGGCGAAGTATGGGTCGCTTCTGGCGGCGACTCTTGGCCTCACCGGCGCGGCGGCGGCCGCCGCCGCGCACGTCAATCCCGGAAACCTGGCCGGGCCAAAGGTCAAGCCAACAGACGATGAGGTGACTTTGGCCACCTTGGCGAAGAAGGGGGCGATGTTCGCCATCTGTGGTCTGGCGACCGAATATCTGGGAGGCGTGATCAGCGCAAAGACCGGGCAGAAGCCGGAGGCGGTCGCCGCAGAGCTCAAGGGTCGCCTGATCCCTGGCGGGATCAATGTACCGGCCGGGATCGTCGCGGTGAACCGCGCCCAGGAGCATGGCTACGCCTACGTCGCTGTCGCCTGAACTTCGGCCGCTCCCCTCGAGGGGCTCCCGCTTCAGGCTGTCGACGCCCCATTGCCCACGGCCGCCAAACGCTTATGTTCGAGATCACGGGGGACGGGGAATTCGGAGCTTTCATGACTCGTCTGATGTCCTTCTCCCGCCTCGCCGCCGCCGCCGCGATGACCCTGCCGCTCATGGCGGCGGGCCTTGGCCATGCCCAGGCCTATGGCCCCAACGGGCCGCCCATGGTCCCGCCGGATCCGTCGCAATACCCGCCGCCCGACGGATACGGCCCACCTCCGCCCCAGACGCCGGCGCAGGTCGAAAAGACCCTTCGCGCCCGCCTTCAGCTGCGCCCGGACCAGGCGCCGGCCCTTCACGCCTTCGTGCAGGCGGTGCAGCCGCCAGCGGACCTTCAGCGCCGGATGGAGCAGGACCAGGAAGCCGCGCGCACCATGACCACGCCCCAGCGAATGGACCTTATGGTCTCGAACATGGATGAGATGCGCCGCCTGTTGCTGGCGCGCGTCGCCGCGACCAAGCAGTTCTACGCCCAGCTGACGCCTGACCAGCAGCGCCGCTTCGACGCCATGGGGTCACAGGACCAGGGACCTCAGGACATGGGTCCGGGCGGCATGGGTCCGGGCGGCATGGGTCCGGGCGGCATGGGTCCGGGCGGCATGGGTCCGGGAGCCTCTCAGGATCGCCGAGAGCCGGCTCTTGGTCCGAATGCGCCTCAGGCCCAGGGAGGCTTTGCAGAGTAGGACGCGATAGCCAGCCGCCGATCCCGCGCAAGGGCGTTTTCTCACGCGCGGCATTGGTCTAGAGCACCAGGGTGCTGTCCTATCTGGCCAACCCGCTTCGGTTCATGCGCGTATCGCGCTGGCTCGCCCCGATCCTTGGGGGCGGGGCGGCGGTGTTGATCGGCCTTGGCCTGACGCTCGGCCTCCGCACGCCGCCCGACTACCAGCAGGGCGATACGGTGTGGATCATGTTCGTGCATGTGCCGGCGGCCTGGACGGCCATGCTGGCCTATGCGGCTCTGGGCGCCGCCAGCTTCACCTCCCTGGTGTTTCGCCATCCTCTTGCCGATCAGGCCGCCAAGGCGGCGGCGCCGCTCGGCGCAGTGTTTACGGGCATCGCTCTGGTCACAGGGTCGTTCTGGGGCCGTCCCATGTGGGGCGCCTGGTGGGTCTGGGGCGATGCGCGTCTGGTCTCGGTCCTTGTTCTGTTCCTGCTGTTTCTCGGCTATCTCGCCCTGCGCGCAAGTATCGACGATGAGGTGAAGGGGGCGCGTGCGGCGGAGATTCTGGCGCTCGTGGGGCTGATCAATCTGCCGATCATTCACTACTCGGTGGAATGGTGGAACACCCTGCATCAGGGCGAGTCGATCCTCAGAAAAGGCGGTCCGGCCCTGGCCCCGGTCTATCTGACGCCGCTTCTTTTAGCCGGCCTCGGCTTCAGCCTGGCTTTCGGCGCTCTGTGGCTCGTCCGCACGCGGGCCGAGGTGTGGCGCCGGCGCGCGGTGTCTCTCGAACTTCAGACGGCTCTAAGATGAGCCTGCCGCTGATCCTTGGGGCGCTGCCGGGAGGCAAGTACGCCGTCTATATCTGGCCGGCCTATGGCGTCACCGTGCTAGGCTTCGCCTGGATGACCGCGGACACCCTTGTCAGGGCGTGGAGGTGGCGTCGCAAGGCGCAGGCGCAGGAAGCCATGCGCCAGACGTCGCCTCAGAGCTGAACCACGCCGGCGCCGCCCGCTTCATCGCCATAGGCCAGACGCAGGTCCTGGCCGAGGGCCAGGGCTGTGACAGCGGCGCCCCCGCCGGATCGGCGGACGACGGTCTGGACCTCGGTTTTCAGATCAAGGGCGACGACAGCGCCGGTCTCAAAGCCAAGAGCGAGCTTGTCGCCGTCCGCCGCAACCTGCGAGACCCGGCCGGTCTGATCGCTGTTGAGGCCCACGGGTCGGGCTCTCAAGGGACCGTCGCGACCCAGAAACGGCCAGATCACGCCCTGGTCCGCGCCGGAGGTCGCCAGCCAGTCACCCCCCTGGGCGAAGGCAAGGCTCCGGACCTTGCCGGCGTAGCACCCGCCGAGCTCAGCTTGGGCTCCATCCGCGATACGCCAAGCGTGCAAGGCCGGCTCCTGCATGGCGCTGAGGACGTATTTCCCATCGGGAGAGAATATGACGCGGCCATGCGCGCCCGCCCAGCGCAGCATGACCGGCTTCTGGTCGGCGAACCTGGCGTACCATAGCGCCACCCCGCCATAGGTCGCCGCCGCGAGGCGCCGGCCGCGCGAGTCGAAGGCGAGATCCGCCACCGTCGAGGGATGCTCAAACTCCCGTTCAAAGTCCGGCTCGGATCTTGAGAGCACCCGCGCGCGCTTACCCAAACCGTAGGCGAGGAGCCCTGAGGCCGGCGAGGTCGCCAGCGCGTCGATCCACGCGCCCTTGTGCGCCGCCAGGGTCTCCGCAGCCTCGGGGTGAGAGCGCACGAGGCGTCCGTCGTCTCCGCCGGTGATAACGCCCTGCCCCGCCGGATCGAGGGCTGCGCAGAGGGCCGCACCGTCGTGGGCCCGGACCTCCCGACCCTCCTCGAAGCGTACGCGACCATCCCCCAGAATGAATGCGAAGCCAGAGGTCTGGGGGAGGATGGCGGTTACGTAGGCGCCGAGGTCAAGAGGCATGCGCGGAGCCATAGCCCATGTGATCGGGAACTGGCGAGTTGTAAGAGTCTGCCCCGGCGGGCTTTACAACGGCGCTTTTCCGCGCAATGCGTCGCGCGTTCGTTCAAGGGAGAGGCCCGACGTGCAGTCGGACCGTAACGGGAGTGTCTGATGGCGGCGAAGGTTGGCGGCGGCGGCGGAGGTAAGTTCGACCTCGGCCAGAACAGCGACATGAACGTGACGCCGTTCGTGGACGTCATGCTTGTGCTGCTTATCATCTTCATGGTGGTGGCGCCGATCGCGACCACGACGATCCGTATCGACATCCCTCCGGCGACCCCGCCGAAGAACGATAACTCCAAGCCCCCAACCTTCATCTCCATCAACGATACAGGCCTGATCTATGTGTCGTTCGGCAAGAACGACATCCGGCCATCGTCCATGGACATGCTCGTCTACGACCTGCCCAAGGCCCTGGGCGTGGGCGACCCCACCAATCAACGCGTCTTCATCCGCGCCGACCGGCATGTGCCCTATGGCGAATTCATGGCCGTGCTGAACAAGCTTCAGCTCGACGGCTACTACAAGGTTGGCCTGATCGCCGAGAATCTGACGCCTGACAACTGACCGGGCGCTTTCTCAAAATTCGCGCTAGGGTCGCCGGAAGGGGGCTCTGAAAGCGGGCTCAGAAAACGGGCCGGGCCTTGAAAACGGGCTCTGGGCCGAACGGTTCAGGGCTCATTTTCATGTCGGTGGTGAGGAGACCTCAGGCGGCGCAGGCGCGAAACCCGGCTTCCAAGGCGTCGGCGTCGAGGTTGCGGCCGATGAACACCATCCGGCTTTCCCGGGTGTCGCCTGGGCCCCAGGGACGTTGGAAATCGCCGTCCAGCATCATGTGAACCGCCTGGAACACCAGGCGTCGCGGTTCGCCCTTCACATCGAGGATGCCTTTGGCGCGCAGAATGTCCTGACCCTGGGCGGCTAGGAGGTCGCTCAACCAGCGCGAGACTTTCGCCCCGTCCACCGGCCGCTGCAGGCGCAACGATAGACCTTTGATATCATCGCCATGCGCGTGACCCCGGGCGCCGTTCTCATGCGCGTGGTCATGGTCATGGTCATGGTCATGGTCGCAGTCTGGACCGTGGACGTGGCCCGCCTCACCGTGCGGCGGATTGAGAAACTGCGGCTCCAGTTCGACGATCCGGTCGAGATCAAACCCCCCCCGTCCGATGATGGCGTCGAGCGGGACATCGCCCTTCACCGACCGGTGGATCCGAGCGAGGGGGTTCATGCGCGACAGGCGCGCCTCGATGGCTCGAAGCGACGCGTCATCGGCCAAATCGGTCTTGTTGAGGATGATCTGATCGGCGAAGGCGATCTGTTCGCGGGCTTGGGCGCTGTCATCCAGGGTCTGCAGAATGTGGCGTGCGTCCGCCACCGTTGTCACCGAGTCGAGCCGGGTCTTGGCGCGGACCTCGTCATCGACGAAGAAGGTCTGAGCCACGGGCCCGGGGTCAGCTAGTCCGGTCGTCTCGACGATGATGGCGTCAAATCCCCGCTCGGCGCTGGCCTGCCGCTTCATCAAGCCCTGGACCACACGGATCAAATCGCCGCGCACCGTGCAGCACACGCAGCCATTGTTCATCTCGAACACTTCCTCGTCAGCGCCGACGATGAGTTCGCCATCGATGCCGATTTCGCCGAACTCATTGACGATCACGGCATAGCGGCGACCATGGTCCTCCGAGAGGATGCGATTGAGGAGCGTCGTCTTACCGGCGCCGAGATAGCCGGTGAGGACCGTGACTGGGATCGTGCTCATCACCGTTATGTAGGCGCTCCCGCGCGCGACGCTAAGCCCCAATATCCTCTGGCCGGGGAACCGCGGCGCCAAGGCCCGGGGCCCGGGTGAGCCGCCAGAACCGGGCCGACATGGCGACCGCCGCCGCCGCCAGGCCGACGACGAAACCGATCCAGACGCCCTCGCCCTTCAATCCGGCGCCGAAGGCGAGGCCGAGGGAGACCGGGGCGCCCACCAGCCAATAGGCGCCGCCGGCCAGGAGCATGGGCGTGCGAGCGTCCTTGAGGCCTCTGAGGCACTGGGCGCCCACCGTCTGGACGCCATCGAAAATCTGGAACGCGGCCCCGAGCTTAAGGAAAGCGGCCGCCTGAACGGCCACCGCCGCCGCCCCGGCGCCGGCCAGATATAGCCCGGCGATCTGTCGGCTGAAGGCCACCATGGCAAGGGCCGTCAGACTCATGAACAGAACCGCCATGGCGAAGGCGACGAGGCCCGCCTGGCGCGCGCGGGGACGGTCGCCAGCCCCCGAGGCCAGACCCACGCGAACCGTGGCCGCCATGCCCAGCCCAAGCGGAACCATGAAGGTGATCGAGGCCACGTTCATGGCGATCTGGTGCGCCGCCAGGGCGGCGGTTCCGAACCGGCCCATGACCAGGGTCATGGCGCTGAAGAGCAGCATCTCGAAGGCCATGGTGGCGCTGATCGGCAAGCCGAGACGGAAGACTTCGACGAATTCACTCGCCGCAGGCCGATGCGCGCGGCGCCAGACGCGATAGGCCCTCAGCGCCGGATCGGCCGCGATCACCGCGGTCATGGCGCAAAAGCTGAACATGGCGGAACCCGCCGTCGCCAGACCCGAACCGAGGATGCCCAGTCTTGGGGCGCCGAACCGGCCGTAGATCAACACCCATCCGGCGACGGCGTTGAAGCCGATCGTCAAAAGCATGACGATCATAGCGGCGCGGGGACGCCCCAGGGCGGTGGCGAAGTTGCGCAACGCCTGATAGCCCGTGGCGAAAGGCAGGCCAAAGGCGAGCGCGAAGCAGAACTGCCCGGCCAGACGAGCGAGGTTTGGCTCCTGGCCGAGGGCCAGCAGAATCGGCCGCGCCGACCAAAGCACCGGCATCATCGCCACCGAGGTGATCACGACGCTCCAGAGCCCCATGCGCGCCGCGCGGCGTACGCCGCCGCGGGCGCGAGGTCGCGCGCCGAGAGCGTGAGCGATCATCGCCGATACCGCCGAGGCAGGTCCGCCCCCCATCAGCCAGCCGAGAAAATAGAGGGTGCTGCCGATCGCCGCGGCGGCCAGCGCCGTCTGGCTGTAGCGACCCAGAAGCAGCAGGTCCGTCGTGCTGATCGCCATCTGGGCGAGCTGGGTGAGGATCAGCGGACCGGCCAGAACGATGAGTGCGCGCGCCTCGGCCAGCCAGGTCTGGGCGGCGGGAATCGAACGGGCGGGCCTCAGAGCAGGACGAAACACAAACTAGAACCTCGAAGGTCCCCGGCCCCGAAGTGCGATGAGGAGGGCGGATGCGACACATCCCTCCAAAGCGCCTGCGGGGCTCGGGAGGGGAAACGACTCTGGGCGAAGGACTGTCCCTAGGCCAGGGCGGATGGCTCCTCACGAGCCGGAACGACGCAAAGCCCGCCGCTTGGCGCGGCGCTGCCGGGCTCGAAACGGTGGGACGGGGCTGACGGCATGACGCCTCCTGCTCGAATAGGCGTCGGGGTAGGCCTCGCCGTGGGTCAAGTCAATGCGGGGCTTGCGCCTGCAGGGGCGTGGGCCCAAGTGAACGTCGTCAAGATTTCAGCGGAGGGATGGATGGCCAAGGCAGACAAGGTCGGCGGCGAGACCGTCCTGGTCACAGGGGGCTCGGGCTATATCGGCGGCCGCTGCGTCATCGCCCTGTTGCAGCAGGGCTATGCGGTGCGCGCGACGGTGCGCGATTTGGCCAAGGAGACTGCGGCGCGTCGCGCCATCGCGCAGGTGACCGACCCTCAGGACAGGCTCACATTCCACGCAGCGACACTGACCGATGACGCTGGCTGGGACGCCGCCGCAGAGGGCGCCGACTTTGTGCTGCACGTGGCCTCGCCTCTGGGTGTGCCTGAACCGAGAGACCCGCAGGAACTGATCGTCCCGGCGCGCGATGGGGCGCTACGGGCCCTCAAGGCGGCGCGGAAGGGTGGCGCGAGGCGCGTGGTGATGACCTCCTCCGTGGCCGCGACGAGTCCGTTCTCGCGGGGACCGGACGGGACGAGCGACGAGACGGTCTGGACCGACCCCAATGACCTGGGCGCCGGCGCCTACGCCCGGTCCAAAACCCTCGCCGAACGCGCCGCCTGGGACTTCATGGCCGAACACGGCGGACCGATGACCCTGGCGACCGTCAATCCAGCTCTGGTCCTGGGCCCCGTCCTCGGACGCGACTTCTCGGACTCGGTGCAGGTCATCCAGCGTCTGCTCTCCGGTAAGATTCCAGGACTCCCGCGACTGGGCTTCAACATCGTCGATGTCCGCGACGTCGCTGACCTGCACCTGCGCGCCATGACCGCGCCGGAAGCTGCGGGAGAGCGCTTCATCGCCGCGGGCGAATTCGCCTGGATGGCCGACCTCGCGAGCCTTCTGCGAACCAGACTCGGCGATGCGGCGCGCAAGGTCCCCACCGCCCGGGCGCCCGATGTCCTGCTGCGGCTGGCCGCACTCTTCGATCGGGATCTGAAATCGGTGACGCCAGGCCTTGGTCGCCGTCGGGACTTCACCTCAGCCAAGGCACAGAGCCTGCTCGGATGGCGGCCGCGGCCGCTCGAAGAGACGGTGCTGGATTGCGCCCGCAGCCTGATCGCCACCGGGGCCGTCTAACCCGATCGTTGCCGGATCAGCGCCTCAAATGACGGCCTCGATCAGGCGGGGGCCCTTCTGGGCCATGGCGGAGGCGAATTGCGCATCAAACTCCGCCAGGCTCGTGGCCCGGCTCGCCTCCACCCCCATGCCCGACGCCAGTTTCACGAAATCGAGCTCGGGGTGGGTTAGGTCAAGCATGGACAGCGCCTTGGGCCCTGGATTGAGGGCCCCAACCCGGGACAGCTCGACGTTCAGGATCGCATAGGCGCGATTGGCGAAGATCACGGTCGTCACGTCGAGCTTCTCCCTCGCCTGAGTCCAAAGCGCCTGAAGCGTGTACATGGCCCCTCCGTCGCCCTGCAGGCAGACGACCTTGCGGTCGGGGGCCGCGACCGCGGCGCCGGTCGCCACCGGCACGCCTTGACCAATGGAGCCGCCGGTCAATCGGAGCCAGTCATGCGGCGCGGCTGTGGCCGTCGCGACGAGCGTCCCTCCGCCCGAGGTTGCGCCCTCGTCCGAGACAATGGCTCCTTCCGGCAACCGGCGGGCGATAAGTTGGCCGATCCCATAATGATTGAACCGCGCTCCCGTGGGGAAGTCCGGCAGCGCCAAAGGCGCCAGCGCCAAGTCTTGATGCGTGGCCTTCAACGCCTCGGCCAGGGCGGCGAGAGCGACGGGGCCATCTTCGTGGGGATGAGCCAGATAGAGCGTCTCACAGCCGCTCGGCAAGCCGAGACTGGGTTTTCCGGGATAGGCGAAGAAGGCCACGGGCGGCTTCTCACCGACCAGGATGACGGTCTGGAGGTCTGCGAGGAACTCGACCATCTGCTCGGCGAAATAGGGGATCGGTTCGACTGGCGCGCGCCCTGCGCCGCGCGCCGCGCGAGGGGCGAAGGTGCCGCATAGCAGGCGAGCGCCTGTGGCCGCAGCGATCCGACCGGCGGTCTCAAGCGCCTCGGCCTTGAGACTCGACCCGCGCAGCAGCAATGCCGACTTTCGACCCGACTTCAGGGCGGCCGCCGCCCGGTCGATGGCCGCATCGGCGACTGTAGCGGCGATGGGGCGCGGAAGCGGCGGCGCAGGCCCGTCAGCGCGATTCCAGGCGGTGTCGGCGGGAAGGATCAGAGTGGCGATCTGACCAGGCGGAGACAAGGCGGCCTGAACGGCCCGGGCGCCATCCGCGGCCACGGTCTTGGCGCTCACCGAGGACTGAATCCAGGCCGAGACCGGGCGGGCGAAGCCCGCCACATCCGCGGTCAGGGGCGCGTCATACTGGGCGTGATAGGTGGCGTGATCGCCGACGATATTGACGATCGGCGTATTGGCGCGCCGGGCGTTATGCAAATTGGCCAAGCCGTTGGCCAAACCCGGGCCCAGATGCAAAAGCGTACAGGCGGGCTTCTCGGCGATCCGACCATAACCGTCGGCCATTCCGGTTACGGCGCCCTCGAACAGGCCGAGGATCGGGCGCACGCCAGGCTCGCTGTCCAATGCCGCGACGAAATGCATCTCCGAGGTTCCCGGATTGGAGAAGCACACTTCGACCCCAGCGCCGGCGAGGGTGCGCACAAGGCTCTGGGCTCCATTGAGAGTCGGCGGCGCGTCGTCTGGTGTCATCACAGCAATCCCTGAACCTGGCCGCCATCCAGAAGGATGTTCTGGCCCGTGATGAAGCCGGCCTGAGCCGAACAGAGAAAGGCGCACATGGCCCCGAATTCATCCGGCGTTCCGAGCCGACCGGCCGGAATGGCGCGAATGGCCTGGGCGCGGACGACCTCGAAATCGCGCCCACTGGCCTCGGCTTGGCGCGCGTGATTGCTCCGCAGGCGGTCGGTATCGAACTGACCGGGAAGCACGTTGTTGATGGTCACTCCATGACTCGCGACGTCGCGCGCGAGACCGCCGACAAATCCCGTCAGGCCCGCTCGGGCGCCGTTGGACAGGCCCAGAAAGGCCGCCGGCGCCTTGACCATGTAGCTGGTGATATTGACGATCCGGCCAAAGCGGCGGGCGATCATGCCATCGATCACCGCACGAATGAAAAAGATGGCGGAAAGCATGTTGGCGTCGATCGCCCTGATCCAGGCATCGCGGTCCCAATCGCGGAAATCGCCGACGGGCGGCCCTCCCGCATTATTGACGAGAATATCCGGATCGGAAAAGGCGGCCAGGACGGCGTCCCGGCCCGCCTCCGTCGTCACATCGGCGGCGAGATGGGCGACCGGCCTCTGCGTCTCGGCCGAGAGCTCGGCGGCGGCTTTGGATAGCCGCTCCGGATCGCGGGCGACGATGAGGACCTCAGCCCCGTCGAGCACCAAGGCGCGCGCCGTCCCACGACCCAATCCTGCACTGGCGCCGCAGACAATGGCCTTGCGCCCACTGATTCCCAGATCCACGATGATCGTCCCACGCTGTTGCGGCTACGGCGACATCGCCCCAGCCGCCCCTCCTGAGGCGCGCACGAAGGCGGCATCGAGGGAGATTTCCAACTCGTCTCCGATAAGCGGCCGATAAGCAAGAAGGCCATAGGCGCTGCGCCGAAGTTCGCCGGTCGCCTTCAGGCCAAGGACCAGACCTCTGTCGAGGTCGCCCTTTGCGGCGGGGTCGAGTCGGCCCTCCAGCGTCAAGGGCCGGGTGACGCCGCGCAGGGTGAGCCGCCCGTCGACGCGAATGCGCCCCTCTCCCATCAGCGACAGATGCTCGGCGTGAAACGACATCCGCGGGTATTGGGCCGCGTCAAGCCAGCGCGGCCCCTGGAGCGCCTGAGTGATCCAGGGATTGGGCGTCGAAACCTGGTCGATCGGCGCGGAGACGTCGATGCGTACGCGGCCGGGTTCCGAGGGATCGAGCAACACTTCGCCTTCGGGCATTTTGAACTGGCCCGGATAGGCGCCCAGCCCCAGGACCCGGGCCGTGAAGCGCAGCGAGGTGCGCGAAGGATCGAGCCGGTAGAGACCCCCATCGCGGCTCGCCGAAGCGGCCAACTGCGGGTCTGCGGCGCCGGCGAGGCCCAAGACCCACCCTGTGGTCGCCAGGACGAACAGAGCATCACGTCGCGTCCTGAACCGGGCTTGCGTCACGCGTCCTCAACCAATCTAGGCGCGCCCTCCCGCGCGCTCCTGTCCCCGCAGGTCGAGGCATGGCCCGAAACGCTCGCCGCCTCAAGCGCCGGAGCCGGGGTTTAGACGCCGAATGCAGCCAGAAAGGTCTTCACCGCGGCGGCCACTTCGTCGGCGATCTCTTCGGCGGTCGGGCTGGGGCGAGCATTGGTGAGGCAAGCTTTGAGCAGGCGGTTCTGACACAAGGCGACGAACTGGGCCGCGGCCACCTCGGGATCGCAGGGTTTGAGCCGGCCGTCCGCCGATGCCTGGGCCATGAAGGCCGCCAGCTTCTCCAGGCCCCTCCGTGGGCCGGCGTCGTAAAAGGCCCGGCCGATCTCCGGCGCTCGCCATGCCTCGGACACCACAAGCACAAAATTGCGGAGCCCAAACGGCGCCACTGAAATTTCGAGATAGGTGCGGCCCACCGCGTCAAGCACGTCGCGAATGTCTCCGCCGCTGGCCAGGAGATCGTCCATCGCACGCTGCTGGAAGGCGCAGTGCCGGGCGATGTAGGCGGCGAACAGGGCCTCCTTGCTCTTGAAGTAGTTGTAAAGCGTTCCCTTGGAGCCGCCGACGCGCGCGGCGATCTCGTTCATCGAGCTGGCGGCGAAGCCCTGCTCGAGAAAGACCTCGGCCGCGGCGTCAAGAATGGCTTCGCGTCGCCCATCGCGATCAAGGCGGCTACGAGGCTCCAACTGGATGGACACTTTTTCGGTCTCCTCCCTTGCGAAACAGCGTCGCATGGCCAATATGACCGTACCGTACGGTCACTTCAAGGGCGTTCCTGCGGCCCGGACCGGGTTGAGACCGGCCCGTCGGGGTGACGGAAGGGGGCGAAAGCTCAAATGAGACCTCATTTCCAGCTCGGCTGGCCGCGCGCCGCCGCAGGAGTTCTCGGGCTCCTGGCTTTGGCTGTTGGCCTAAGCTCGTGCGCCAGTCTGCCTGCGGCGCCGCCGCAGCGCCAGGCCAAGGCCCCGTCGGCCTACACCTCTCAGACGGCGTTCGCGGCGCCGGACGCGGCCTGGCCCTCGGGCCACTGGTGGACGGCCTATGGTGACGCACAGCTCGACGCCCTCATGGATGAGGCGGTCAAAGGCTCACCAAGCCTCGCCGAAGCCCGGGCGCGCGTGATCAAGGCGAGGGCCGCGGCGGCCGGCGCCAGCGCCGCGCTCCTTCCCAGCATCACAGGCCAAGGCAGTCTGAACTACGAAAAGCAGAGCTACGACTACCTCTTCCCGTCGCAGTTCCTGCCGCAGGGTTACCAAGGCTACGGTCAGGCGACGCTGAACCTGAACTGGGAGCTCGATTTCTGGGGCAAGAACCGCGCGGCGATCGCCCGGGCGGTGTCCGAGGCCAAGGCCTCGGCGGCGGACGCGGCGGAGGCCCGGCTGGTGCTGACGACCGACGTGGCGACGGCCTACGCCAATCTGGCGCGACTCTACGAAGATCGAGATGTGGCCGAGCGGGCGGTCAAGGTTCGCGAGGAAACCGAGAGCCTCGTCTCGCAGCGCGTGACCAATGGGCTGGATACCCAGGCCGAACTGCAGCAGGCGAAGTCCGGGCCGCCCTCGGCTAGGGCCGATCTGGACGCCATCGACGAAGAGATCGTTCTGACCCGAGATCAGCTGGCGGCCTTGTTGGGGGACGGCCCGGACCGGGGCCTGAACATTCATCGGCCCGCCGCGCCGCACCTGCCAGCGTTCGGCCTGCCTCGAGACCTCAGGATCGATCTGGTCGGACGAAGGCCGGATGTGGTTGCCGCGCGCTGGCGCGTCGAGGCATCGATGAAGGGAGTCGCGGAGGCCAGGGCCGAGTTCCTGCCCGACGTTCAGGTCGTCGCCTTTCAGGGCCAGCAGTCTCTCTATATCCACAAGCTGTTCGCACCGGGCGCCGATTTTGGCGGGGTGGGGCCAGCCATAACCTTGCCGATCTTCGAGGGCGGCGCCTTGCGGGCGCACCTTCGGGGGGCCCAGGCCGACCGTGAAGCGGCCGTCGCCGCCTATGATGCGACGGTGACCGAGGCCCTGCATCAAACCGCGGATATCGCCGCCAGCGAGCGGGCCTTGAGCGACCGCCTTGGACAATCGCGCCAGGCGCTTGATCGCCTGGAACAGGCCTATTCTGTGGCGCGTGAGCGCTACCAGGGCGGCCTTTCGACCTATCAGGCCGTGCTCATCGCTGAGGACGCCGTGCTCGCCCAGAGACGGGTGGTCGCCGATCTGGAGAGCCGGGCCTTCGTTCTCGATATCGCCCTTGTCCGCGCGCTCGGCGGCGGATTCCGCTCCGCCTGAGCCGTCTAAACCTCTCTCTTCAGCCCATAGGAGGGCGCGACGATGCCTGACAGCGGTGGCGTTATGACCAATGACCCGACGACGCGAGCCGCCTTGATGCGCGCCTCCGCGCGCCAACGCCTCTTGGGAGCTCTCGCCGCCGCGGTTGTCGCGGCCGGTGGGATTTGGGGTCTGTACTACGTCTTTGTCGGCTCACATCACATCACCACGGATGACGCCTATGTCGGCGCCGACGTGGCCCAGATCACCCCGCTTATCTCCGGTCAGGTCATCGCCGTGCCTGTGGTGGAGACACAGCAGGTCAAGGCTGGGCAGGTTGTGCTGCGCCTCGATCCCGCCGATGCCCAGATCGCGGTCGATCAAGCCCAGGCCGAGCTCGCCCAGACGATCCGTCGCGTGCACGGCTATTTCGCCAATGACGCCGCCCTGAGCGCTCAGGTCGCATCCCGCAAAGCGGCGATCGCCCAGGCCCAGGCCAATGTCCTCGCCGCCCAGTCTGACCTTGATCGCGCCCGAATCGACCTGCAACGTCGGCAGCTCCTCGCCAAGTCCGGCGCGGTCTCCGGCGATGAACTGACCCAGGCTGAAAACCACTTCGCCACCGCCCGGGCCGCGCTCGCCGCCGCCGAGGCCGCAAAACTCGCCGCCGCGGCCAATCTCGGTCAGGCCTCGGGGGATCGTGCGGTCAACACAGCTCTGATTTCCGGCGCCGATGTCGATAACAATCCCGACGTCAAAGCGGCGAAAGCGAAGCTCGCCGCGGCCCAGCTGATGCTCTCGCGCACGGTGCTCACCGCGCCGATGGATGGCATCGTGACCAAGAAGGCCGTGGAAATCGGCCAGCAGGTTAGCCCTGGGACCGTGGCCATGGAGATCGTACCGACATCGACCATGTACGTCGACGCCAACTACAAGGAAGTGCAACTGGCGCGCGTGCGGCCTGGACAGCCGGTGGTGCTGACCAGCGACCTCTATGGCGGCAATGTGAAGTTTCACGGCCGCGTCAGGGGGCTCTCCGGGGGCACCGGGACCGCGTTTTCCCTGATTCCGGCTCAGAACGCCTCGGGCAACTGGATCAAGATCGTCCAGCGCCTGCCTGTCCGCATCACTCTGGAGTCAAAGGAGCTGGAGGCCCACCCCTTGAAGGTTGGCCTCTCGATGAAGGCGACGATCGACGTCGCGGCCAGGTCCTGATCCCGACACGCCTGGACAGAGCCAGAGAAGGACGCCCATGAGCGACCCGTCCGCAGAGATGAGGCCGATGGCCGGCGCCGCGCTTGCGGCCACGTCGATCGCCTTGGCGCTCGGCACGTTCATGCAGGTGTTGGATACAAGCATCGCCAATGTGTCGATCCCGACGATCGCGGGCGATCTGGGGGTGAGTGCGGATCAGGGCACCTGGGTGATCACCTCCTTCGCCGTGGCAAATGGCATCTCCGTGCCGCTCACCGGTTGGCTGATGGGACGATATGGCGTGGTGCGGACCTTTGTGACCTCCGTCGTGCTTTTCACCATCGCCTCGTTTCTCTGTGGAATGGCCTGGAATCTGCCCAGCCTGATCCTGTTCCGGGTTCTGCAGGGGGCGGTATCCGGACCCATGATCCCAGGGTCTCAGGCTCTGATGATCTCCATCTTTCCGGCCGCCCGACGCGGCTCGGCCCTGGCGATCTGGTCGATGACCACCCTGGTCGCGCCTATCGCGGGACCGGTGCTGGGGGGCTGGATTTCCGACAATTACCAATGGCCCTGGATCTTCTTCATCAATGTGCCGGTCGGACTGTTCTGCGCGCTCTATTGTTGGCGGGCGATGAAGAGCCGCGAGACGCCCACCCGTCGCGTCCCGGTCGACAAGGGGGGATTCGCGCTGCTGGTGGTCTGGGTTGGGGCGCTGCAGATCATGCTGGACACCGGCAAGGACGCCGACTGGTTCAACTCGCCGGTGATCGTCGTCGAGGCGATCGTGGCCGCCGTCAGCTTTGTCGCCTGGGTCATCTGGGAGCTGACCGAAACCCACCCGATCGTCAATCTGGGCCTGTTTCGCTCAAGAAACTTCGCGCTCGGCGCCGCCATCACATGTATCGGCTATGGGGTCTTCTTCGGCAACAACGTGCTTTTGCCGCTGTGGCTTCAGACCCAGCTTGGCTATATCGCGACGTGGGCTGGCCTGGTGGCGGCGCCCTCTGGGGTTATGGCTGTCCTGCTGACCCCATTTGCGGCCAGGCTGATGCAGAGGATCGATGTTCGCTGGGCCGCTTCGGCCGCGCTCGTCACCTTCGGCCTGTCGTTCTGGTTGCGCTCACTTTACCCGCCCGACGCCAGCTTCGGCGTGCTGGTTGTGCCGCTGCTGGTCCAAGGGGTCGCCATGAGCGCCTTCTTCACCTCGCTTCTGACGATCACGCTGAACGGCATCGACGGCGCGCGCCTTCCGATGGCGGCGGGCCTCTCCAACTTCACGCGCATCACGGCGGGCAGTTTCGCCACTTCGATCGCCACCACGGCCTGGGACCGGGGCGCCGCGCTCAATCAGAACCGGATGGCCGACCTGGCCCCGTCGGACGGGCGGGCCTGGACCAGCGCCCTGGGACACCTGCGGCATCTCGGGCTTGATACGGCCCACGCGGCGGGTCTGCTGACCGGTCAATTCGTCTCTCAATCCTATCTCGTCTCAACCCTCGACTTCTTCCGCCTATCGGCCTGGCTGATGATCTTGATGGCGCCGGCCGTGTGGCTCACGGCAAAGGCCAGAAGCGCAGGCGGCGCAGTCGCCGCGGATTGAGCGCGCCTTGCGCCTCCCCTCGCGGCCATGATCTACAGCGAGCCCGAACGGGGCGATCCTGGCGGAGGAGTAGAGGATTTGGCCATCGCGGCGGTGATCTGGGACTTTGGCGGCGTGTTCACCACTTCGCCCTTCGAGGCCTTCAATCGCTTCGAGGCCGCGCATGGCCTGCCGCGAAACCTGATTCGCCAAATCAACGCGACCGACCCACATGACAACGCCTGGGCCAAGTTCGAGCGCGCGGAGATTGATGCGGCGGGCTTCGACGCCGCGTTTCTGAAGGAGTCCACGCTCCGCGGTCATCCGGTCCGGGGCGCAGATGTCCTGCCGCTTCTCTCCGGCGAGGTCAGACCGGCCATGGTCGAAGCGCTGAAGCTTTGCAAATCGCGGTTCAAGGTCGGCTGTATCACCAATAACATGGCTCAGGGCGGGGGCCCGACCATGGCCGCGACGCCGGATCGTAGCCGACGCGGCGCCGATATCATGGCCCTATTCGACCGGGTGATTGAGAGTTCGAAGGTCGGCGTGCGCAAGCCGGATCCGCGAATCTACCAGATGATGTGCGAGGCCCTGGACGCGGCCCCGGCGGATTGCGTCTATCTCGATGACCTCGGAATCAACTGCAAACCCGCCGCAGCGCTGGGCATGAAGGCGATCAAGGTCATCGACGAGCATCAGGCCCTGGACGATCTTGAGCGCGCGACGGGTCTGGCCTTCCCGCGCGACCTGATCCTGGCGGTGAACGCATGAGCCGCCCGGAGCGTATCGGCGCGGCGCGGGCGCTTGAGGCCCTGGCGGCTGAGGGGGTCCGAGGATGGTCCGCGCAAGACGATCGCGACGCCCTGAAAAAGACGTTCCGCTTTCGCGACTTCAGCGCGGCCTTCGCCTGGATGACCGAGATCGCGCTCGTCGCCGAGCGCCTCGACCACCATCCCGAGTGGTTCAATGTCTATGACCGCGTCGAGGTCACCCTGACCACCCACGACGCGCAAGGCGTGAGCGAACGTGACGTCGCTCTGGCCCTTTCCATGGAGCGCGCGGCCCTCGGCAGGTTGGTGAGGACTTAGTCGGGCGCGTATCTTGTCCCGAAACTGGCGTGACCGCCGCAATGGCGCCAACATGGCGCGGCAAGGGACGAGAGTCGCGCCGGGGGGCGCGGGGCGGCAAGTGTGGCTCGGGGAGTCTCGGGCGCCGGGCGCACCCGGTCCGGCGCTTTTGCAGGGACGATCCGTCAAGGAAGACGAAACGGCATGGCGAAGATTGCCCTCGTAGATGACGATGAAAACATCGTCGCGTCGGTGTCCCTGGCTCTGGAGAGCCACGGTCATGAGGTGAAGGCCTATTTTGACGGCGCCACGGGCTTGGCCGGTCTGGAGAACAGTCCGCCGGACCTCGCCATACTCGACGTGAAGATGCCGCGCATGGATGGCATGGAGGTGCTGCGTCGCCTCAGGCAGACGAGCCGCCTTCCGGTGATCATTCTGACCTCGAAGGACGACGAGATCGACGAGCTGCTGGGCTTCAACCTCGGCGCCGACGACTATATCCGCAAGCCGTTCAGCCAGAGGCTTCTGATCGAACGGGTCAAGGCCGTCCTGCGTCGCGCCAATCCAGACGAGGGGCCCGTCGGCGGCGCTTCGGATGAGGAGTCCAAGGCGATCCGGCGGGGACGCCTGACCCTGGATCCGGCTCGTCACGACTGTCTGTGGGACGGTCAACCCGTTCGACTGACGGTTACAGAGTTCCTGCTCCTGCAATCGCTGGCGCAACGTCCGGGCTTCGTGAAGAGTCGCGATAACCTCATGGATGCGGCCTACGAGGATCAGGTCTATGTCGACGACCGGACGATCGACAGCCACATCAAGCGGATGCGAAAGAAGTTCCGCGAGGTCGACACCGAGTTCGACGCGATCGAAACCCTCTATGGCGTCGGTTACCGATACCGCGAGTCCTGACTCCGCCGCTGCGGACGCGTCCAGGGCGTCCACAGAGCGAGCCCGGCGCCGCCCTCCGGGCGTGCTGCGCGGCTGGCTGTTCGGCTCGCGACTGGGCGGGTTGATCGTTCTCCTCAACCTTCTGGGCCTTATCATCATCATCAGCGGCTCGCTGATCGCCGACGAGATTCGCCAGGGTCTCGTGCACGCCAGGCTTGAGAGCCTCACCACCCAGGGCGAACTCATCGCCAATGTGATCGACCAGGTGGCCACCGCCGGCGACCCCTCGCCTGAATTGCAGCCTGACGCCGCGGAAGGAGTGCTTAGCGCGCTGTTCATCCCTCGCGACCAGCGCGCGCGACTGTTTTCCGCCGAGGGACGTCTTCTGGCGGACTCCGACGTCGTCGCCGACCGTGTGGATGTCGCCCCCCTTCCCCCGGCGCGGCGACCCGGCCAGAGTCTGCGACGAGCCCTGTTCGGCGCCCTGGCCCGGGCCGATCCGTTTGGCGTTAGGCGCGAGGAGACCGCCCGCCGGCAACTGGATCACGAGCTGAATCTCGCCCTTTCCGGCCAGACCGTGAGCGATGTGCGATTCGACCAGGATGGGCGACGCGTCGTGTCGGTCTCGATCCCGATTCGCCACGTTCGCCAGGTGCTGGGCGTGCTGACCCTGGAGGCCAGCGATGTGGATCAGGTCATTGCAGCTCAGCGTCGCGCCCTTGTCCCCTTCATACTGATCGCCGTGGGCGTCGCCCTGGGCTCGTCGATCCTTCTGACGCGGCTGATCGCACTACCGGTCATGCGCCTCGCTCGCGCGGCCGACCAGGTCCGCCTGTTTCGCGCCCGCGCGATCGCCCTGCCCGACCTTGACCGTCGCCGTGACGAACTGGGCGATCTGGCCCGATCCCTGGCCGCCATGACCCAGTCCTTGGCCGACCGGATGACGGCCATCGAGCGATTCGCCGCCGACGTCGCCCATGAGCTTCGCAATCCAATGACCTCCATAAGGTCGGCGGCGGAGACTCTTGAGATCGCCCGAACCGAGGCGGCGCGACGCAAGCTTCTGAGTATTCTGGGGCAGGACATCAATCGCATGGATCGATTGATCACCGACATCTCCAACGCCTCGCGCCTCGACGCCGAACTGGCCCGTGACACGCCTCAACGGATCGATATCGCGCGCCTCCTGGCCGAGGTTTGCCAGTTCTATGAGGCGACCGCCAAGCCGGGACAGGCCCATGTCCGCTTTACGGCCGCGACGGGTGAGAGCGCCCTGGCGTACGGTCGAGACGGACCGCTTAGCCAAGTGTTTCGCAACCTGATCGACAATGCGCGCTCGTTCAGTCAACCGGACGGAGAGGTCAGAGTCGCGCTACAGGTCACCCGCGAGGAGGTGATGGTGACGGTCGAGGACGACGGCCCTGGAATCCCGTCGGAGAGTATGGAGACCATCTTCGAACGCTTTTACACTTCGCGACCCAAAGGCGCCGCCTTTGGCGGCAACTCCGGCCTTGGCCTGGCGATTGCGCGTCAGATCGTCGAGACGCACGGGGGACGCATCTGGGCGGAAAACCGCCTTGAGGCCGGAGAGGTCGTGGGCGCCAGATTCGTGGTCGCCACACCGCGCACCCGGTAACCGTCATGAGACCCGCGCCGACCTCGCCACGCTCCGAGATTCGCCACGCCGGCCTGATCGCCCGCCGTCTCTGCGGTCACTGGTCGGGCGTGCTCGTGGAGGGCCCCTCGGGAGCGGGCAAGAGCGATCTCGGCCTGCGCGCGATAGCGGCCGGGTTTCGACTGGTGGCCGACGATCGCACCGTCATCTTCGCCTCTGCGGATCGGCTCTATGGGTGCGCCCCGCGGCCCCTGGCTGGTCTTCTGGAGGCGCGGGGTGTCGGGATCCTGCACATGGCGCATCTGCCGGTGGCGGAAATCATCCTCTGGCTCAGCCTGACCGAAAGGCCTGATGGCATCGAGCGTCTGCCCGATTTGGCGCTGCGGTCTCTGATGGGCGTGAAGGTGCCGCACCTCAGCTGTTACGCGCAGGAGCCCTCGGCGACCGCAAAACTCGACATGGCTTTGCGGCATCTTGGAGGCCGGCTGCGGAAGGCGTAAGGAACGGAGAGTCGCGCCGTAGGGTCTCTGGCCCAGAATCACAAGACGACGGCGCTCGGGGCACAGTCTCCAGTTGGGGCATAAGACGTGATCGGGCTTGTCATTGTCACCCACGGGCGCCTCGCCGAGGAATTCGTCAACGCCCTGGAGCATGTGGTTGGCCCACAGGAAGACGTTGCGGCCATCTGTATCGGTCCGGACGACGACATGGAGCGGCGGCGTCGCGACATCCTCAAGGCCTGCCAGACCGTGAATTCCGGCGGCGGTGTCATCCTGCTGACGGATATGTTTGGCGGAACGCCGTCCAATCTCGCCATTTCGGTGATGGAGCAAACCCATGCCGAGGTGATCGCTGGGCTGAATCTGCCGATGCTGATCAAGCTGGCCAGCATTCGCGGCCGCGAACCCCTGCGGGTCTGCGTCAGCTATGCCCAGGAAGCGGGTCGGAAATATATCTCGGTGGCATCCTTTCTTCTGGCCGGCGAGACGTGATCGCCGAAGCTGTCGTGGAGATCGTCAACGAGCGCGGCCTGCATGCCCGGGCATCGGCTAAATTCGTGAAACTGGCGAGCGGGTTTGACGCGTCGGTCAGCGTCACGCGTGATGACCAGACCGTGGACGCGCTGTCGATCATGGGCCTTATGATGCTAGCAGCCGGGCCTGGCGTCACGTTGCGCATCGCGGCCCGCGGGGACGACGCTGAAGCGGCCGTGGCCGCGCTGGTTCACCTCGTCGAAGCCCGCTTTGAAGAGGAGCGGTAGGCGCGGACGGGAGTCAGATCCCTCGATCGAATGACATAAGGATATCTTTATGTCCCGTTGCGACCCCTTCCGAGCCCGTCTATAGGAGCACGTCCCCGCATCAGGAGCGCGCCGTGGCTGACCATCTCGTCAAAGACCTTTCCCTCGCCGATTGGGGGCGCAAGGAAATCCTGATCGCCGAGACGGAAATGCCGGGCCTCATGGCGGTGCGCGCCGAATATGGCCCGTCCCAGCCGCTCAAGGGCGCGAGGATCGCTGGCTCCCTGCACATGACGATCCAGACCGCGGTGCTGATCGAGACGCTTCAGGCCCTGGGCGCCGATGTGCGCTGGGCGTCGTGCAACATCTTCTCGACTCAGGATCACGCCGCTGCGGCGATCGCCGTGAAGGGCACGCCGGTCTTCGCGATCAAGGGCGAGACCCTGGAGGAGTATTGGGACTACGCCCACCGCATTTTCGAGTGGAGCGACGGCGGCTATCCCAACCTGATCCTGGACGATGGCGGCGACGCCACCCTCCTCACCGTGCTTGGCCCCAAGGCGGAGGCCGACGCTTCGGTTCTCGGCAATCCGCAGAACGAGGAGGAGGAGGCGCTGTACAAGGTCATGAAGCGCTTTCTGAAAGAAAAGCCCGGCTTCTATTCGGCGATCCGCGCAGCCATCAAGGGCGTCTCGGAAGAGACCACCACCGGCGTTCACCGGCTCTACCAGCTGGCCGAAAAGGGCGAGCTGCCCTTCCCCGCGATCAACGTCAACGACAGCGTCACCAAGTCCAAGTTCGACAATCTCTATGGCTGCCGCGAGAGCCTGGTGGACGCCATCCGCCGCGCCACGGATGTCATGCTGGCGGGCAAGGTGGCGGTGGTGTGCGGCTATGGCGATGTGGGCAAAGGCTCGGCCGCCTCCCTGCGCCAGGGCGGCGCGCGCGTGATCGTTACCGAGATCGATCCGATCTGCGCCCTCCAGGCCTCCATGGAAGGCTATCAGGTGGACATGCTGGAGGACGTGGCCGCCCACGCCGATATTTTCGTCACCGCCACGGGCAACAAGGATGTGATCCGGCTCGAGCACATGCGGGCGATGAAGAACAACGCCATCGTCTGCAATATCGGCCACTTCGATTCCGAGATTCAGATCGCCTCCCTGCGCAACTTCAAATGGGATGAGATCAAGCCCCAGGTGCACCATGTGGAGTTTCCGGACGGCAAGAAGATCATCGTCCTGTCCGAGGGGCGGCTGGTGAACCTGGGCAACGCCACCGGCCATCCGAGCTTTGTCATGAGCGCCAGCTTCACCAACCAGACCCTGGCCCAGATCGAGCTGTGGACCAACGGCGCGGCCTATGGGCGCCAAGTCTACACCCTGCCCAAGCATCTCGATGAGAAGGTCGCCCGCCTCCACCTGGACAAGCTTGGCGCCAAGCTCACCCAGCTGGCGCCGGAGCAGGCCGCCTACATCGGCGTGCCGCAAACCGGCCCGTTCAAGCCGGACCACTACCGCTACTAGGCCGGGCGCCGGCGCACGCCTCATCGGAGGCGCAGGGCCCCGAAAGGCCGCCGTCGTGGTCGCGCGTGCTTGGGGGCGCCGCCGTTCCGCGTGAGTCCATTTTGTCCTAGTCTCACGACCGCGAGACGCCGTCGCAGGCGGAATAGGGGGACGATATGGACGCGGCGGAGGTCCGGCGGATTAACCAGGAAGGATGGGATCGGCGGGTGGCGTCGAGGGACATCTGGACGGTTCCCGTCTCCCGCGAGGTCATCGCCGCGGCGCGTGCGGGGGACTGGAAGGTCGTGCTCACCCCCAACCGGCCGGTTCCGCGCTCCTGGCTTGGCGAGGTGCGGGGTCGGGATATTCTCGGCCTCGCCTCGGGCGGGGGGCAACAGGGCCCCGTCCTGGCCGCCGCCGGCGCCCGGGTCACAGTGTTCGACGCCTCAGCGGCGCAACTGGCCCAGGATGAGGCCGTGGCCCGGCGCGACGGTCTGACGCTCACCTGCATCCAAGGCTTCATGCACGATCTGAGCGCCTTCGCCTCGGAAAGCTTTGACCTCATCTTTCACCCGGTCTCGAACACTTACGCCCCCGACATCGCCCCGGTTTGGCGTGAGGCTTCCCGCGTTCTACGGCCGGGCGGGACCCTCCTGGCCGGGTTCATGAACCCCATCGTCTACATTTTCGACGCCGAGGCGGAGGCGCGCGGGAGGTTCGAGGTGCGCCATCGCCTTCCCTATTCGGATATCCAGGGGCGGACGCCCGAGGAGATCGCCGCGCTGGTCGCCCGCGACCATACGCTGGAGTTCAGCCATACCCTCGAAGCGCAGATTGGCGGCCAGACGGACGCCGGATTTCTGATCGCCGGCTTCTACGAGGACGTGGATCTGGGGCCGCCTCCCGCCGGTCGGTCCCGCTATTTTCCGACCTGCATGGCCACCCGCGCCCTGAAGCCCTGAACGCGCGCGATTGCCCGGCGCCGCGGGACGGTCCAGGAAAGGCCCATGATCCTCATCCTGTCGAGCTTCGTCGCCGCGAGCCCTGTGGGCGGGGGTGCTCAGATGAAGGCCCTGGCGGCGATCGAGACCGAGACCGTTCTCGCGCCCACCACCCTGTTCGGGCGGCATCCGGGACTGGGTCCGCCGGGGGGCGGCGCAGTGACGGCGGAGATGTTCGACGGCGTGCTCAACGGCATCGCCGAGGCTGGCGTGTTCGCGTCCTTGACGGCGGTGATCACCGGCTATTTCGCCAGCGCGGCGCAGGTCGATCGGGCTGTCCGGGCTCTGGGGTCCGCGAGGGCGGCGCGACCGGAGGTGCGGATCGTCGTCGATCCCATCATGGGCGATTCCGGCAAGGGCCTGTATGTCGCCCCGGAGGTGGCGCGCGCCCAAGCCGAGCGGTTGGCGCCTCTGGCTGACCTTCTTGCTCCCAACGCCTGGGAACTGCAGCGCCTGACCGGCTGCGTCATCGCCGATCCGGGCTCGGCCCTGGCCGCCGCGCGCGAGTGCGGCGGGAGCGTTCTGGTCTCTTCGGTGCCGGCGGGGCGCGAGATCGGCGTCCTGTGGACTGACGGCGAGGAGGCCTGGCTGGCCCGGCACGCCGCCGCGCCGGGCTCTGTTCATGGCGCGGGCGATCTCTTGACCGCGCTCTTCACCGCAGCCCTGGTGGAGGGCGCCTCCGGCCCCGATGCGCTGGAGACCGCAGTCAGCGATGTGGCCGCGTTCGTGCTGGGCGCGCCGACGCGTGTGGCGATGGAGGCTCTATGAGCGATACCGCGGGAACCGTATCCGGCCTCTGCCCGCCGCGCTTTGCGGCCGTCCGTGAGCGGTTTGCGGCTCATTTCGAACAGGGCCTGGAAATCGGGGCCCGGTTCGCCCTCTGCCTGGACGGTGAGATCATCCTCGATCTCATGGGCGGCTATGCGGACCGCGCCCTGACCCGGCCCTTCGGCCCCGACACCCTGACGCCGGTCTTCTCCACCACCAAGGCGATCACCAATCTGATGCTCGCCCGCCTCGTCGGTCAGGGCCGCATCGCCTATGACACGCCCATCATCGAGGTCTGGCCGGAATTCGGAGCCGCGGGCAAGGACTATCTGACGCTGGGCCAGATGCTCTCGCACCAGGGCGGGCTGTGCGGCCTTTCCGAACCCATGACCCCGGCGGATTGGCTGGACTGGGACGGAATCTGCGCCCGACTGGCCGCCATGACCCCGCTCTGGCCGCCCGGGACGGCGAGCGGCTATCACCCCGTGACCATCGGCTATCTGGCCGGTGAGGTGTTCCGCCGGGTGGACGGGCGCAGCATCGGGACGGCCCTGCGCGAGGATGTGGCCGGTCCCCTGGGTCTCGACCTGTGGATCGGTTTGCCGGAGAGCGAACACGGCCGCTGCGCCGAGGTCCGCCGCCCCCCGGCCATGCCCGATCTGGGCGAGATGACCCTGCCCCGGCGCCTGGCCTTCTTCACGCCCTGGGCAAGCCCGGGCGGGGTCAGTCCCGCCGCCTATCGCCGCTTCGAGATTCCCTCGGCCAACGGACATGCGACAGCCGAGGCGCTGGCCCGACTGATGAACCTTCTGGCCTGTGATGGCGTCATCGATGGCGCGCCGATTCTCGCGCCGGGCGTGGCGGCGGAGGCGGCGCGCCTCCGCATATCTGGCCCCGATCTTGTTCTGCCCTACACCATAAGCTGGGGCGCGGGCTTTATCCGCAATGAGGGCCTCTGGCTCTATGGCCCCGGGCGCGAGACGTTCGGTCATTCCGGCTGGGGCGGGAGCTGCGCCTTCGCCGATCCCGAGCGTGGGCTCTCAGGCGCCTATGTGATGAATCGCCAGTCCGCCGAGCTGATCGCCGACGCCCGGGCTCGGGCGCTGATCGCGGCGGCGTATGAGGCGCTCAACCGGGAGAACTGAACCAGATGAGGGGCATGGAGCTTGCGGCGTTCGCCTTGGGGCTGGCCTGTTGCGTGGGCGCGGCGGCGCAGGGGCCGGGGGCGGCGGCCGTCGCCTCGGATGTGCGTGCGATCCGCGATCTGCGCGCGGCCAGCAATCAGGGGATCGCCGCCCATTCTGTGGCGCAGGCGGTCGCCCCGTTCGCCGAGGATGCGGTCTTCGTCTTCGGCGGTGGCGGTTCGGCCGTAGGCCGCAAGGCGATGGCGGCGGCCTTCGCCAGCGATTTCGCCGATCCGGCCTTTTTGACCTATGTGCGCGCCCCGGCCCGGATCAGCCTCTCGGACACGGGCGCCCGCGCGGTCGAGCAAGGGACTTGGACAGGCCTCTGGCGCGAAGCCGCTGGCGAAACTCGCTATAGCGGCGACTACACGGCCAACTGGGCGCATACGCCCAACGGCTGGCGCGTTCGCGGCGAGCTCTATGTCACGCTTCGGTGCGAGGGTCCGCGTTGCGGGCCCTGACCCCTTAAGCCGCGCTGGGGTCAGCCTGGATCCTGTGGCCCGCGCGCCAGGCGCCCAGGGTGAACACCGCCGCCCCGCTCCAGATGAACAGGAACGAGAGGAGACCCGTGAGCGAAAGACGCTCGCCTACCGCCAGTCCCACCAGAAACCCCATGGTCGGGCTGACGAACTGCAGGAATCCCAGGACGGAGAACGGCAGACGTCGCGCCGTCCAGGCATAAATGGCCAGAGGCCCGGCCGTGGCCGGCCCCACCCATGGGAGAAGAAGGCTGAGCGTCAGCCCGTGGCCAAACCGGGCCTGACCGGTCCAGACCAGCCACATCTCGATCGCCGCGGCCGGAACGGCGAGCAGGCAAGTCTCGATGAGAAGACCAGGAACCGCCGCCACCGCCACCTGGCGTCGCACCAAACTGTAGACCCAGAAGGTCGTCGCCAGAAAGAGCGCGAGAAACGGAGGATGGCCCAAGGCGAGAGCCTGCACGCCGACGCCAATCACAGCCAGGACCACGGCCGCCGCCCCGAATCCATCTATCCTCTCGCGAAACAGCAGCCAGCCAGCCGCCATGTTCATCAGGGGCGAGATGAAATAGCCGAGGCTGGACTCGATATTCCGGCCGTTGTTGACCGCCCAGACATAGACGATCCATCCCGAACCGATGGAGAAGGCCGAAACAGCCAGAAGGGCGACGATCCGTGGGCTGCGTAGAATGCGCACGACCTCAGGCCCCTGTCGCGCCAGTAGCACAACCAGGGCCGCACACGGCGCCGACCAGAGGGCGCGCTCGGCGGCGATCTCCCAGGGCGATGCGCCCAGGCGGTTGAGCGCGATGAACAGGGCCGAGGTGGCGCCCCAGACGGCATTGCACAGAAAGCCGACGAGGACGGCGTTCCGCACGGCGCTCTGGGCGGCGCCGGGATCGGAGCCCGGCGGCGCACCCCGGGTCATCTCACGCGAGAACCTTGCGCCCGATCAGGCCGCGCTCGTCCAGGAGTTGGGCGATCTGCACAGCATTGAGCGCGGCTCCCTTGCGCAGGTTGTCCGCCACAACCCAAAGCGCCAGGCCGTTAGCCACAGTCGGATCGTTGCGGATGCGCGAGACATAGACCGGGAACTCGCCCTGGACGTCCTTCGGGGTGACGAAACCGCCCGGCGCGCGGCGATCGACCACCACGATTCCGGGCGCGTTTGAGAGAATCTCCCGGGCCTCGTCCTCATCCAGCGGAGACTCGAACTCCAGGTTCACTGACTCGCTGTGGCCGACCATGACCGGCACGCGCACGCAGGTCACGGTCAGGGCGATGTCGGGATCCAGCATTTTGTGCGTCTCGTTCCACATCTTGGCCTCTTCATCGGTGAAGCCGTCCTCGCGGAACTCGCCGATGAAGGGGATGACGTTAAAGGCGATCTGTTTGGGGAACACCTTGGGCTCGTCCGGGCCCAGGACGAACACGCTCTTGGTCTGGTTCCAGAGCTCGTCCATGCCTTCGGCGCCGGCGCCGGACACGGACTGGTAGGTCGACACCACCGCGCGCCTGATGCGCGCCGCGTCGTGCAGGGGCTTGAGCGCCACAACCAGCTGGGCCGTCGAGCAGTTGGGATTGGCGATGATGTTGCGCCGCGAGGCCAGGGCCACATCGTCCGGGTTCACCTCCGGCACGATCAGGGGGACGTCCGGATCCATGCGGAAGGCTGAGGAATTGTCGATCACGATGCAGCCCGCCGCGCCGATTTTCGGCGCCCATTCGCGGGAGAAGGCGCCGCTGACCGAGACCAGAGCGACATCGACGGTGCTGAAGTCGAACTGGGTGACGTCCTCGCACTTGAGCACACCCTCGCGCCAGCCGACCTCGCGGCCGATGGAGTTGCGCGAGGCGATGGCGTGAATTTTATCCACCGGGAACGCAAGTTCCTCGAGGATGTTCAGCATTTCGCGACCCACCGCGCCGGTGGCGCCGACGACGGCGACCCGGTAGCCCATGGCAGTTCTCCTGATCAGAACGGAGCCGGGTCCGTAGACCCCCGCCAGGGCTCTGGCAAGCGGGTGTCCGGGATCAGCACATGTGAGACGGGGCGGTCTCTGCGGCCTGTAGCTTGGCGAGGTATCTGGCTGGGGTGAGGCCGGCAAGCGCGCCGTGGGGCCGGTGGTGGTTGTAGAGGTGCTGGAAGCT
>JAKBBV010000093.1 GCA_021808285.1 Pseudomonadota bacterium
CTGTCGCCCGCGGACCTGGCCGCCGAGGCCGCCCGCGAGGCTCTGCGGGACGCCCATCCCGGGCGCGATCTGGCCGGTGAGATCGACGTTATCGCCGCCATCCGACAGTTCGAGATCTCGACGCCGAGGGCCATGGCCCCGTTCGGCCGCGCGGACAACCTGCCTCGGGCGGTGGCGAGGCGCCTGGGCGCCGATCCCCGGCGCGCCATCCTGGAGCCGGTGGGTGGGCAGGGGCCCCAGCACCTGGTCAATGAGTTCGCCCGCCGGATCGGCGCCGGCGAGGATCCGCTCGTCCTGCTGTGCGGGGCGGAGGCCATCTCCACCGTCCGCAAGCTCATGGGCGCGGGCGAGAGCCGCGACTGGAGCGAGGAGGTGGGGGGGCAGCTGGAGGACCGGGGCCTGGGCGATCCGCTGCTGTCGCCGGAACTGCCGCGTCACGGCGGACGCACGCCTATCGTCGTCTACAGCCTGTTCGAGAACGCCCGCCGCGCCCGGCTGGGCCTGGACCGCGCCGCCTATGCGAAGGCCATGGGAGAGCTGTTCGCGCCTTTCACCCAGGTCGCGGCATCCAATCCCCACGCCATGAGCCGCGAGACCCATGGCGCCGCTGAGCTGGCCAGTCCGGGCCCGACGAACCGCCTGGTCTCCGATCCCTATCCCCGCCGCCTGGTGGCCCGCGACCAGGCCAATCAGGGCGCCGCCGTCCTGATGACATCCGTGGCCCGCGCCCGAGCCCTTGGCGTCCCGGGGGAGCGGTGGGTGTTTCTCCACGGCGGCGCGGACCTGCGCGACCGCCTGCCGCTGGAGCGTGAGGATCTGGCCGAGGCCCCGGGCGCGCAATGGGCGGCCAGGGAGGCTCTGTCGCGGGCCGGCATAGGGCCGGAGCAGGTGGATATCCTCGATCTCTACAGCTGCTTTCCCATCGCCGTCTTCAACCTCCTGGGTCCGCTTGGCCTGGAGAGCCGCGAGGCGCGGGCGCCGCTCACCGTGACCGGCGGGCTGCCGTTCTTCGGCGGCGCCGGGAACAACTATTCCATGCACGCCATCGCCCAGATGGTGCGCCGCCTGCGCGAGGCGCCGCAAGCATTTGGCTTTGTGTCCGCCAATGGCGGCTTTCTCTCCAAGACCTCCGCCGGGGTCTATTCGGCGCGTCCGGCCGCGCCCGTGGCGTTCGACGATGCGCCCCTCCAGGCCCGGATCGACGCCCTGGCCGCGCCCCGCCTCGACCAGACCGATGGCGCGGGCGTCGTGCGGACCTACGCCATCGACTATGCCGGACCCGCGCCTGTGGGCCTCGTCATCGGGGATCGCGCGGGCGGCGCGCGCTTCGTCGCGATGACCGATCCGCAGGACCCGGGCCTGGCCGAGGCCATGAAACAGGCCGAGCCGTTGGGGGCCAGGGTGCAGACCCGCGCCAACGCCGAGGGACGCTGCCTTATCCACGCTTTCGAACCCGCCTGAGACGGGGCGCCTTTTGAGGAGACACCCATGAAGACCGCCATCTGCGACATGCTGGGCATCGAGTTTCCGCTGCTGGCCTTCAGCCACTGCCGGGACGTGGTCGCCGCCGTGAGCCGCGCCGGCGGGTTCGGGGTGCTGGGCGCCACCTCGCACACGCCCCAGTCGATCCGCGAGGAGCTGCGCTGGATCGACGACCATGTAGACGGCAAGCCCTATGGCTTGGACGTGCTGTTCGCCGAGAACATGGCCACGGCCGGAGAGACCGACGTCACCTATAAGAGCCTCGCCCAGCGCGTGCCGCCGCAGCATGCCGCCTTCGCCCAGGACCTGCTGCGCAAGGCCGACGTCACCCTGACCACTCGCGAGGTGCGCGAGGATGCGGCCCAGCCCTTCGATCCCGGTCAGGCCATGGCGGTGCTGGAGGCCGCCTTCGAGCATCCGATCCGTCTGATCGCCAATGCGCTCGGCGTGCCGCCGCCGGCCATGATCGAGATGGGCAAGCGCCACGGCGTACCGGTGGCCGCCCTGGTCGGGGCCAAGGAGCACGCCATCCGCCAGGTCAATGCGGGCGTGGACATCCTCGTCGCCCAGGGGACCGAAGCCGGCGGCCATTGCGGCGAGGTGACGACCCTGGTGCTGGTCCCGGAGGTCATCCGCGCCATCAAGCCGATCCGCGACGTGCCGGTTCTGGCGGCCGGCGGCATCATGACCGGGGCCCAGATGGCCGCCTGCATGGCCATGGGCGCGGCCGGGGCCTGGACCGGTTCGGTCTGGCTGGCCACCGTGGAGTCGGAGACCAGCGAGATCTTCCGCGAGAAGATGATCGAGGCCAGTTCGCGCGACGCCGTGCGCACCCGTTGCCGCACCGGCAAGCCCGCGCGCCAGCTTCGCTCGGCCTGGACCGAGGCCTGGGACCGCGACCCGGCCAGCCCCGGCGCCCTGCCCATGCCCATGCAGACCCTGGTGAGCGAGAACGCCTTGCGTTCCGCCGACCGGGCGGCGGCGGCGGGCAACGCCAAGGCGCGGGAGATGGTGACCTATTTCGTCGGCCAGGGCGTGGGCCTCATCGACAGCGTGCGCTCCGCCGGACAGGTGGTTCAGGAGTTCAAGGAGGATTTCCTGGAGGCCGTGCAGCGCATGGACGATCTGCTGGCGGAATAGGGACGGGCGGACCCGGGACGGCGGAGGAGGCGGGCATGTCGGAGGAGACGCTCACGCGGGCGATGGAGGCGGCCGCCGCCGAGCTGGCGGTTCCCGGCTTCGTCGCCGCCGCGCACTGGGATGACGGCCGGGTCTATTGCGGCGCCTTTGGGGTCCGCTCCACCGCCGCCCCCGCGCCCATGACGCCGGACACGGTGTTCTGGATCGCCTCCATGACCAAGCTGGTCACCACCACGGCGGCGCTGCGCCTCATCGCCGAGGGCGCCCTTGATCTGGAGACGCCCGTCGCCGCGCTGGTCCCGCGCTTCGCCGACCTGCCCCTCCTCGACGGCCACGACGAGCGCGGCGCGCCCCGGCTGCGCAAGGCCCCCGACGCCCCAAGCGTGCGCCACCTGCTCACCCACACCAGCGGCCTGGGCTATGGCTTCACCGACCCGGAGCTGGCGCGTTACGCCAGGGACCAGTCCATCGGAGGCCTTGAAGCCGACCGCCTGCCCAGGCGCTTCGAGGCGGGGGCGCGGTGGCTCTACGGCGTGAACACCGACTGGCTGGGCGAGGTCATCGCGGCGGTCAGCGGGGAGCGGCTGGACCAGCACCTGACCCGGACCCTGTTCGCGCCGCTCGGCATGGCCGACACCGATTTCGCCGTCGCGGCTGAGGCGAGGGAGCGCCTGGCCGCCGTGCATATGCGACTGCCGGACGGAGGCCTGACGCCCACCGCCTTCAGCCTGCCGCCGCCGCCGCACTTCATGATGGGGGGCGCGGGCCTCTATTCCACCGCGCCCGACTATCTGCGCTTTCTCGATGCGCTGATGGAGCCGGGGCGGCTGCTGCCGGCGCCGCTTCTGGACGCCCTGTTCACGGGGGCCGTCGGCGATCTGAAGTGCGGGGACCTGGTCAGCGCCGACCCGACCCTGGCGCGCGACTTCCGCCCGCTGGGCTCGACGCCGAAGACCTGGAGCCTGGGCCTGCTGGTCAACCGCGCGCCCGGTCCCGACGGCAGGGCGGAAGGTTCGGGCGCCTGGGCGGGGCTGGGCAACTGCTACTACTGGATCGACCGGAAGCGCGGAGTTCGCGCCGTTGTTCTGAGCCAGATCCTGCCCTTCGCGGACCCCGCGGCGCTCGATCTCGCCGCGCGTTTCGAACGCGCCGTCTATGCCTGACGCGGCGCGCTCGCCGCATCCGGTTAGACGCCATGGGGAGAGCCTGCTAAAGCCGCGAGACCCCCGCTGCGGAGAGGGCTCTCCTTGCGCATTCTGGTCACCGGCTCGGCGGGGTTCATCGGCTTTCACCTGGCGCGCCGGCTGCTCGGCGATGGCCATGCGGTGGTCGGCCTCGACGGATTCACCCCCTATTACGACCTCGATCTGAAGCATCGTCGGCACGACCAGCTCAAACGGTTTGAGGCCTTTGAGGAGGCGGTCGTCCTCCTGGAGGACGCCGAGAGGCTGAGCCGCGTGGTGGCGGAGGCGCGCGCCGAGGTCATCGTCCATCTCGCCGCCCAGGCGGGCGTTCGCTATAGCCTCGACAATCCCCGCGCCTATCTGGACGCCAACCTGACCGGGGCCTTCAACCTGCTGGAGGCGGCTCGGGCCGCGCCGCCGCGCCACCTCATGCTGGCCTCCACCAGTTCGGTCTATGGCGCCAATCCCTCCACCCCCTTCGCCGAGATCGATCGGACCGACCACCCCCTGACCCTCTATGCCGCGACCAAGAAGGCGGGGGAGGAGATGTCGCACGCCTACAGCCATCTCTGGGGCCTGCCGACCACGGCCTTCCGCTTCTTCACCGTCTATGGCCCTTGGGGCCGGCCCGACATGGCGTTGTTCCGCTTCGCCGAGCGGCTCAGGCGCGGCGAGCCCCTGCCGGTCTATGACGCCGGCCGCCCGCGGCGGGATTTCACCTATGTGGACGACCTGGTGGAGGCCATCGTGCGCCTGATGGCCGCGCCGCCGGTGCGGGGCCAGAGGGTCTCTCCCCGCGACAGCCTGAGCCCCCAGGCGCCCTGGCGCGTGGTGAATATCGGCCGCGGCGAACCAGCCACGGTGCTCGACCTGGTGGCGGCGCTCGAGACGGCGCTTGGCGTGCGCGCCCGGCTCGATTTCAAGCCGGCCCAGCTGGGCGACATGGCCGAGACCCACGCCCGCAGCGACCTTCTCGTCGCCCTCACCGGCTATCGGCCCCAGACCCCCCTGGAGGAGGGCGTGGCCGCCTTCTGCCGCTGGCTGGAGGCCTATGAGACGGAGTTCGGCCCGGTGGCGGCGGGGTAGGGCGTTCTGACCGCTCAGGAATCCCACTCAACCGTGAAGAAATAAAAGACCAAGCAAAAACAAATAATTGATAGATATAATGGCTCGGTTACCGCCAACAGATGTGGCCAAAATGGCGACGTTCCTGGCCGCATCCTGGCGACACTTTTGGCCGCAAATGGCGACAGCCTGGCCGCGTATCGGCGGCGGATTGGCCGCTTATC
>JAKBBV010000094.1 GCA_021808285.1 Pseudomonadota bacterium
GATCCGGAACATCCGAAAAGCACCGCGACAGCCATAACATCGACGCCTCCTGCATGAGCCGCCGACCTAAAGAATCCCGTTCGCCCCTTCGCGCTACATACTCTTTTTCAAATGCGATTCCCGTGGCCACGGAATGGACGTCAGCCGCGCGCCTCTTGCAGGATGCGGCGTGCGGCGTCGGCGAACACCACGGCGTCCGCGGCCGTTGTCACCATGTCGAAGCCCAGGGCGGCCATTCTGCGCGCATAGGCTGGCGTGGTGCAGAAGACGCCGCTCAACTTGCCGGCGGCCTTGGCGGCGCGATCAATCCGCGCCAGGGCAGCGAGGATCTCCGGCTCCTCGCGATTGGAGCCGGGTCCCAGGCCCAGAGAGAGGGCCAGATCATTGGGCCCGACATAGAGGCCATCCACGCCAGGCGTCCCGGCGATGGCCTCCACCGCCTCCAGCGCCTCACGGGTTTCGATCATCGCCCAGGCCTCGATATGATCCGCCAGGCTGGCGTAGGGCTCTCCCGGCGCTTTCAAGGCGGCGGGGCCTGGGCCAAAGGAGCGGTTGCCCTTCGGCGGATAACGGCAGGCCTCGGCCAGGCGTCGCGCCTCGGCGGCGCTGTTGACCAGAGGGACGATGACGCCATCTGCGCCCAGGTCCAGGGCCTTGCCGATCAAGGCCGGCTCGTTCCAGAGCACGCGCACGAGGCGCTTGGGGGCCTTGAGGGCCTGCAGCGACACCGCCAGGGCGCGCTCGTCGAACGCCCCGTGCTGGCAGTCAAACGTGACGCTATCAAAGCCGGCCTGGGCGAAAAGGCCGTTGGCGTAGGGCTCGGGAATGCCGATCCAGCCGTTGTATTGAACCATGTTCGCGCTCGCTCCAGCGACGGGGCGCCTCAGGACGGGTCGCCACGCTGGCACTAAGGCGAGGCGTCCGAAAGGATCAAGGCGGGAAATGGTCGGAGTGGCAGGATTTGAACCTGCGACCCCCGCGTCCCGAACGCGGTGCTCTACCAGACTGAGCCACACTCCGATGCCCGAGGGGCCTGCGGCCCTTCAATCAGGCGGCCGGCCTTGGCGGAGGGCGGTGTATAGAGGAGGCCCTCTCTTCAGGCAAGGCGAGCGCGGGGTGCGGCATGTTCGGCCTTGACCGGCGAGGGGGGGCCTGATCGGGTGAGCGCATGAAGCAGTTTCTGATCACTGTCGCAGGGGTCCTCATCGGCCTCGTCCTCTTTGTCATCCTGGCGCCCTTGGCCCTGATCGGCCTTGCCGGCGCCGCCGCACGCCCGGCGCCCGTGCCCGCCGCCAGCGTCCTCGTCCTGGACCTGCGCCAGGGCCTGACGGACCAGCCGAGCGACGCCCCGTTCGCGCTCCTGCAGGGACGAGGGGCCTCGGTGATAGGTATAGAACAAACCCTCCGCGTCGCCGGCCGCGATCCGCGCGTCCGCGGCCTGCTTGTCAGGCTGCCGGAAGGCGGCATGGCGCCGGCGGCGGCCGATGAATTGCGCCGCGCCTTCCTTGCCTTTCGCAAGACCGGCAAGCCGATTCTCGCCCATAGTCAGGGGCTCTATGCCGACGGCACGGTCGTCTCGACCTATGAACTGGGCGCCGCCTCGGGCGATCTCTGGATGCAGCCCGGCGCCAGCTTCCAGGTCACCGGTCTGGCCCGCGACGAGGTGTTTTTCAAGCGCCTGTTCGACCGCTTCGGCGTCGTCGCAGACTATCAGCAGCGCTATCAGTACAAGACCGCCGTCAACCCGTTCCTCTATGACGATTATACGCCCGCACACCGGGAATCGGAGCTGTCCTGGATGGGCTCGGTGTTCGGGACCTCCCTGATCGCGGCGGCGAGCGATCGCGGTCGTCCAGTCGACGCGCTGGCGAGGGCTGTTGAGGCAGGTCCCTATTCGGCCGAGGAGGCGAAGACCAAGGGCCTGATCGATCAGGTCGGCGAGGTGAAGGCGGCGCAGGACGCCATTCTCGCCAAGGCCGGGCCGCACGCTCGGTTCCTTGCCCTTTCCGATTATGCCGCGCGCCTGGCCCGGCGCCGAGGTTCCGGGAGCGCGGACGGCCCCACCGTGGCGGTGATCAGCGCCGAGGGCGACATCGTCACAGGGTCCAGCGCCGACTCCCCTGGCGGGCCGTTCTCGGGCTCCCAGGCCATCCGCTCCGATGACATCGCAAAGGCCTTTTATGACGCTATCGACGACCGCGACGTGAAGGCAATCGTCTTTCGCGTGTCTTCCCCGGGCGGTTCTGACACCGCCTCCGAACAGATCCTATCCGCGGTGAGGGCCGCCAAGGCGGCGGGGAAGCCGGTGGTCGTGAGCATGGGAACCTATGCCGCCTCGGGAGGCTACTGGATTTCCTCCCAGGCCTCCGAGATTGTCGCCGAACCCTCGACCCTTACCGGCTCCATCGGCGTGTTTGGCGGCAAGTTCGCTCTAGGCAAGGCCCTGGGGCGTTACGGCGTGGATATGCGAGGCCTGAAGGTCGGCGGCGATTTCGCTGACGCCTTCTCGCCCGAGGCCCCCATGTCGCCTGCCCAGCACGCCGCCGTCTCGGCCTGGATGGATCACATCTATCAGGGTTTCGTGAGCCGGGTGGCGCAGGGTCGTCACCTCAGCGTGGCCCGGGTGGAGGATATCGCCAAGGGCCGGGTCTGGACGGGCGCCCAGGCGCAGAAGCTTGGTCTCGTCGACCGCATCGGCGATTTCTACGACGCTGTGGATCAGGCCAAGTCCCTGGCCCATATCGGAGGCCAGGCACACCTGAGAAGCTACAATGGGGAGACCACGCCCCTTGAAGCCCTAAGGCGGCTGCTCGGCGCCGAGGCAAGCGGCGCGCGGATCATGGCGCAGGTCGGGTCCGTGGCGCAGGATCCCGCGGCGCGCTCCGCGCTTGAGGGTCTCGATGAGGTGCGGCTTCGCGCGGAAGGCGCCGCGGTTCTCGCCCCGCGCCTGGTGAACTGAGCTCCGCCATGACTAACGGCTCATCCTCCGTCGCCGGCGCGATCCAGACGGCGCGCGCCGCGCTCGCCCGCCGAGACTGGTCGGGCGCTGCGGCTATTTTGGCCCAGGCCGGACCAGACCTTCCCGTCGAGGGCCTGCTGGACCAGGCCCTGGCGCTCCGCATGCTCGGGCGCTTCGTCGACGCTCTGGACCGGATCGAGGCGGCGCTCGCCCTAGACCCGCGACATCTCGTGGCGCTGCTCTCCAAGGGGGCCCTGCTGGAGCGCCTCAATCGGAACAAGGCGGCCGCCCTGGTCTATCGCAACGCCCTGGCCTGCGCGCCGCCCGATGATGTCCTTCCGCCCGCGCTGAGATCCCAACTCGCCCACGCCCGCCAGGTTCAGCAGAATTTCTCTGAGCGGCTGGCCGACCATCTCCGGTTTAGCGTTGCCGATGCGAAGTCCCGCTGGGCGGGCGAGTCGTTCGAACGGTTCGACGAGAGCCTGAGGATCTTTGCAGGCCTGCAGCGCCCCTATCCGCAGGAGCCGCTGCTGTTGCACTATCCGCGCCTGCCGGCGATCCCGTTTTACGACCGTGCGCAGTTCCCCTGGCTGGAGACCCTGGAGGCGGCCACGCCCGTCATCCAGGAGGAACTGAATGCCGTTCTGGCGCACAAACCCCAGGATTTCGCCCCCTATATCGCCTTTCCGCCCGGCGTCCCGGTGGATCAATGGGCCGAGCTCAATCACTCCCCTCGCTGGACCTCCTTCTTCCTCTGGCGCGATGGGGTGAGGCAGGATGAGGCCTGTGCCCTTTGCCCACGCACGGCCGCCCTGATGGACCGCCTGCCGCTGATGCGTCAGCCCGGCTTTGCGCCCACCGTGATCTTTTCTCAGCTCGAGCCGCACACCCGCATCCCGCCCCATTCTGGATCGGCCAATCATCGCCTGCTCTGCCACCTGCCGCTGATCCTTCCCGGACCAGCGCGATTCCGGGTAGGGGCTGAGACCCGGTCCTGGGAAATGGGCAAGGCGTGGGTATTTGACGACACTATCGAGCACGAGGCGTGGAATGACGCCGACGCGCCGCGCACGATCCTGATCATTGACCTCTGGAACCCTCTCATTTCCGAGGCGGAGAAAGACTTGATCTCTCTCATGATGAGCGCCAGCAACGCCTTTCGCGCCGAGCCGTGAGGGTGAGCGCGGGCGAAGCAGGGGTCGCGGCGGCGTGGGCCAACCCCGGCCGACTGCCCTACGCGCTCGGCGTCGACCGCCTCGCCTATGTCGATCTCGATGAGGCGGACTTCCTCGCCGCCAGCTTCCTCGACGGCCGTCTCCTGGAGGGGCGAGCCGGGCCTTCCTGGGCGCCCTGGGCGGAGGTTGAGAGCGCCGCCCGCGTCGCGCCGGGGACGTCAGACTGGATCTTCCATATGGGGCATGTGGGTTCGACCCTGCTCTCGCGCGTGCTGGGCGGCGCGGATGGCGTCTTCGCCCTGCGCGAGCCGGCGATCCTGCGAGAACTCGCCGCTCTGGCCCCAGGGACGGCGCCCGATCCGCGGCTGGAAACGGTGCTGCGGCTGTTGTCCCGCGTCTGGCGGCCGGGTGAGCGCTCGATGATCAAGGCCACCAGCTTCGTCACCAGCCTTGGCCCTCTCATATTGGGACTACAGCCCTCTGCTCGGGCGCTGCTGCTCTATGCAGCCCCCCAGCTCCATATCGCGGGTCTTCTGGCCGGGCCCGGTTCGATGCGCGATGTGTCGGCCATGACCTTGGGCAGAGCCGCGCGACTGGAGGCCCGTCTTGGCCTCGCGATTGGCGGCGATGTCGAACCGCCCGGCGCCCGCGCCGCCCTGGCCTGGGCCTGTGAGATCGTCGGCCTCGCCGATATCGCCGCCGTGGCCCCGAGTCGGGTCATCTGGCTGGATTTCGATCGATTTTTGGGTGATCCGCGCACGGGGCTCAGCCGTTTGCTCAGCCATTTCGGCCTTTCCGCATCCGGGGATCGGGTGGAGCGCCTCCTGGCGAGCCCCGATTTTCACCGATACGCCAAGGATGTTCGCCATCCCTTCGACGCGGTCGCCCGGCGGGATGTGCTGGCCCAGGCCCTGCGCGATCATCATGAGTTGTGGGAGCGGGGCCTCGA
>JAKBBV010000043.1 GCA_021808285.1 Pseudomonadota bacterium
TCTTAAATCCAGGCGCATGAACCCCGCGTCCAACGGTCCAATACAGACCACGATATGCCGAAGGGTGTGGTGTGTCTGTCGGGCTTAGGTCACGGCTGAATGACCGTTTCGCCCGCCTAGCCGATAAGCCAAGCCTTTATAAGCTGCATAACTGTTTTGATAAAAGGAAGGTAGATGGAGTAGCGGTTCGGTTGATACCAGGCATCGATATGAACCACTCCCAGGGCCTTCACCGGATGTCCCCAGACCATCCCAGAGGCCCCAATCATCCTTCGCGCCAGACGCTAGAAGCTAACATACTGACTCTTCAAGAGACTTCCTTTGTCAGTCATGATGATGGAGCCTTTTCCAGGTGCTGTTCGGGAGGTTTCCCCAGCCGTTATGGAACGATTGTTCTCTCAATCAAAAGCGGGGGACATCCAGGCCTAGGATCCGACGAAAAAGAATCTGATGCGTCCTCTGAGCGGCCGGGAGCGACGGCTTTCGGCTGAAGGCCGCAATAGCTAAGAATCAACGCACAGATTCATCCCCAAGAAAGGACGAACCGCCAGCCATGGAAACCCGTCCGGCGACCTACTTTCATTTGCACCTCGTCTCGGACTCCACTGGCGAAACCCTCTACGCCATGAGCCGTGCGGTCTGCGCCAGGTTTACCCAGGTCCTGGAAATCGAACACATTTACGCGCTCGTTCGATCTCCTCATCAGATCGACACCGTTCTCGACGAGATCCGAGAGGCTCCAGGAGTGGTTCTTCACACTATTGTTGATGAAGAAATACGCAGTCTTTTGGAGGTGGGATGCCAGAAACTCAACATGCCCTGCTTTGGCGCTCTTGATCCCCTCGTTTCCGCCCTTTCCTGGTATCTAGGCGCGCCGCTAAGCCGGCGGGTCGGCGCGCAATACAACCTCGACTCTGACTATTTTAATCGGATGGATGCGCTTTCCTATGCGCTCGCACATGATGACGGTCATGGGCCGGAGGACCTTGCCGCCGCCGACGTTGTGCTTGTCGGCGTCTCACGTACTTCGAAGACCCCTACATGTATCTATCTTGCCCATCGCGGCATAAAGGCAGCGAATATACCACTTGTGCAATCAGGACATTCCATCGCTGCGCTCCGGAACCTCAAATCGGTTCCCATCATAGGGTTAACAGTCTCGCCTGATCGCTTGATTCAGATCCGCCGAAATCGCCTATTGAGCCTTCGGGAGACCCGAGAGAGCGACTATGTCGATTTCGAATCTGTACGTTCTGAAGTCCTGTCAGCGCGCCGGCTGTTCCAGAAGGAAGGTTGGCCTATCATCGATGTTACGCGCAGAAGCGTGGAGGAAACCGCAGCAGCGGTGATCAATATGATCTCAGGTGGTCGAAGTCAGGTAGAGACCCCGACATGAGGCCATTGATTTTGGCGTCTGCCAGCCCAACTCGCGCCCGCCTTCTGCGGGCGGCGGGTGTCCATTTCTCAGTAATTCCCCCGGACTATGACGAACAACCCTACAAGCGGGATGCCCAGCGGAATGGGGACTCTCCCCGGGCGGTGGCCGAAGGCCTCGCGGCCGAGAAGGCATTGGCCGTTCCTAGGCCCGCCGGAGCGCTTGTCCTTGGAGCGGATCAAACCCTTCAGCTGGAATCGGATATGATCGACAAGGCCGCCACCGAAGACGAGGTCCGCCAGGTTCTGGCTCGCCTTCGAGGCCGGGCGTTTCAGTTGCACAGCGCTGCTGCGCTGGCTTTGGATGGCGTCATCATCTGGAGGGGCGTCCAATCCGCGCACCTCAGGATGCGCGCTTTTTCTGATCGCTTTATCGGCGACTATCTCGCACGCCTTGCGAACAATTTGACCGGCAGCCTCGGCGGCTTTGCTTTCGAGGCCGAGGGCGCCCAACTCTTTGATCAGGTGGAAGGCGATCACTTCGCCATTTTGGGGCTTCCTCTCCTCCCGCTGCTTGAGGCGTTCAGACGACATGGAGCGCTAGAGGAATGAAAGTTGTTCCGCACGGACAGATGAATGTCGCCGGCGTCGTTGGCCGGCCCATCTCCCACAGCCTAAGCCCGAGGCTGCACAACATCTGGATCCGGGCGGCGGGCCTGAACGCAGTTTATATGGCGCTGGAACCTCAGGAGGCGAATTTTTCCGCTCTCTTAAATGGCCTGCGCGGCAGTGGCATCAGCGGTTTGAACGTCACCTCGCCCTTCAAGACCGAAGCGCTTCGGCTTGCTGACCGCAGAACTGACAGGGCCGCTCGGTGCGGAGCAGCCAACCTTCTCGTGTTCAGCGCCGATGGACGGATCTCTGCGGACAACACCGATGGAGACGGCCTCGCCTATGCTCTGAAAAACCAAGCGCCGAACCTTCAAATCCATCAGACCGATGTTCTCATCCTCGGGGCGGGAGGCGCAGCCCGTGGAGCGGCGGTCGCGCTTTCCGATCTGGGGGCGGGACGCGTCTGGATTCATAATCGCTCCCGCCAGCGCGCTGAGAAGCTGGTCGCGGACTTACGGCCCCATTTTGGGGAACGTCTTTGCATCTTTGACCCTTCAGACCAGTCTAAAGGGACGGCAGCCCTAAGTCTCATGATCAATGCCACGCCGTCTGGACTTGAAGCGTCGGCCTGCCTCGGCGACCGTCTCGGTCATCTCCCGCAGCTCTGCGCGGTGATGGACATGGTCTATCGCCCTGTGGAAACGCCGCTCTTGAGACTCGCCAAGTCGACCGGCCGCCCCACTGTGGATGGTCTGGATATGCTCATAGGTCAGGCTCGGCCCAGCTTTGTCGCCTTTTTTGGGTGTGACGCCATCGAGGATGATGTCCGGTCAGAGCTTCTTGCCGCATGATACGGATCGGACTCACAGGCTCAATCGGAATGGGCAAGTCCACAACCGCCCGACTCTTCGAAGAAAATGGGGCCTTAGTCTATGACGCCGACGCCGAAGTCGCGCGGCTCTATGCGGCCGGGGGAGCCGCTGTGGGGCCCGTGGGAGAGGCCTTCCCCGGAGTGATCGTTTCTGGCGCGGTCGATCGCCAAAAGCTAGGCCTCCAGGTGCTTGGCCGACCAGAGGCTCTCGAAAGGTTGAACGCCATCGTCTGGCCCTTGATGGGAAAGGCCAGAGAGGCCTTCGATTCGCGCGCCCTAGCCAGCGGAGCGGACGTGATCGTGTACGATATCCCCCTGCTTCTGGAAACCGGAGGTGAGCGGAACGTAGACGTCGTCGTGATTGCGACAGCACCGGCAGAACTTCAGCGCGAGCGCGTCCTCGCGCGTCCCGCGATGACGGAAGACAAGCTCGAGGCCATCTTAGCGGCGCAGATGCCGGACGCGGAAAAGCGGCGTCGCGCCGACTTCATTGTCGATACCAGCTTGGGCCTGGACCCGGCGCGTCAGCAGGTGCAGTCCATCTTGGCGACCTTGCGGTCGCAGTCTAAGCAGCCGATGCCGTGACCCCATGACCAGAGAAATCGTGTTAGATACGGAGACGACCGGTCTGGACCCCAAGTCGGGCCACCGCGTCATTGAGCTTGCGTGCGTTGAGATTGTAAATCTCTTGCCGACGGGCCGAACGCTCCATCGGTATATCAACCCCGAGCGAGACATAGACCCAGAGGCCGAACGCATCCATGGATTGAGTCGGGAGTTTCTCCGGGACAAGCCCGTGTTTGCGGCCGATGGTGTGGTGGACGCATTCCTCGACTTCATCGGGGAAGCGCCGCTGGTTGCCCACAATGCGGGGTTCGATCGCAACTTCATCAATTCCGAGCTTGTTAGAGCCGATCGTGCGCCACTCACGGCGGACAGATGGACAGATACCTTGGCCCTCGCGCAGGCCCGATTTCCAGGCATGCCCAATTCGCTTGATGCGCTCTGCAAAAGGTTCAAGATCTCCCTCGTGGAACGCGAAAAGCACGGCGCCCTCATCGACACTCAGCTCTTGGCCGAAGTCTATCTGGAGCTCAGAGGTGGTCGCGAAGCACGCCTTGATCTTGCAACGGTGACTACCCCCGTGGACGCGGCCATCGAAAGGGTCGTCCATGCTCCGCGGCCCAGGCCCCTAACGCCGAGGCTTTCGGATGCTGAAGCGGCGCGACACCAGGCCTTCATCATCAAGGAGCTAAGGGTGGGCAATCTCTGGGGACTTCCCGTCGACGACTAAGGCCATCAGCACCGCACGACCCCAGGGACGACGCCCACTCGTGCAAAGCCCTTCGCTCGCGATTCGCCGGATGAGGAACCCCTGTCCTGGACCCGCGAGGACGCCCGCCCATATCTCAGCTTTGCGCGTTTGATCGCGCCGGGCTCCCTCGGCACGATCCCACTTTGGGACGTCGCCTCTAAGCGTTGCCTGGCGCTTGGCCTTCGCTCTGGCTTTTCCGGGCGAAATAGATGGCGGCAAAATCGATCGGCTCCAGCAAAAGCGGTGGAAAGCCGCCGTCCGCGGAAATGTCCGCAATAAGTCGCCGCGCAAACGGGAACAGATAGCGAGGCGCCTCGATCAGCAAAATCTGCTCTAGCGTCTCGCCTTCGACGCCAGAGATCTGGAAAAGGCCCGCATAGACCAGCTCAACCTGAAAAACCGGCTCCTCCCGGCGCGCCACCGCGTTCAGCTTCAACTCCACCTCATATAGGCCGCCGTCACGGGCCCCGGCGTTCAGCTCCACTCCGAGTTCGATTTGGGGTTGAGCGGCGACCGATCGAAGGGAGTCAGGAGCCCGTGGATTCTCGAACGACAGGTCGCGAATATACTGGGCGAGGATCCTGATCGCGGGGCCGGACAGGGGCGCGCCGGGAGATGTCGGCTCGTAGAGTGAGGCGTCTGACATATACTCTCTGGCATCCTCATCGCGCGCCGAGTTCGGATGACGGACCCAGGCATCATAAACAAGGCGGCGTGGCTATCATGCCGTTCCGAGGGGCGCAATCTGTGGCGGTTCGCACTCTCGCACAGGACACGCTGGCGTCCTTTGCTGCGTTCCCTATATACAGGACGCTTAAATAGAGGTGCATTCCTTGCGGGCAATTGAGCTCATCTTTCTGGCGGCCCTGGCTGTCATAGTGCTGTTTCAGCTCTATGCCGTCCTGGGTCGACGCGTCGGACGGGGGGCTGAGGAAGCCGCGCGGGCCGGCCCCTCGCCGATAGAGCCTGAAGTCCGGGCGCCACGGCCACGTCCGGAGATCGTGGCGCTTCCCCCCGGCCTGAGCGCTCTGAAGAGTCGTGATCCGGCGTTCAATGTAGAGAACTTTCTCTCCGGCGCCCGCGCCGCTTTCCAGATGATCGTCGCGGCCTATGCATCGGGCGATCGCGACACCTTGAGACCACTTCTGGCCCCGGCTTTGTTCGCGACGTTCGATTCCGCCATGGCCGAGCGCGAGGCGGAGGGGAGGACGGAGACGGTTGAGCTGTTGCAGTCTGTGCGCGCGGATTTCGAGGGGGTCGAAATCGAAGGAGATACCGCGAGAGCGGCTGTTCGTTTCATCGCCGAACTGAGGGCTAGAGCAAAGGGCCCAGAGGGCGAAACCGTCGATGATCGGCGGACAGCTGAGGTCTGGACCTTCGAACGGGGCCTCAAAAGCCGCGACCCTAATTGGATCCTGGTCCACGTCGATCTTGCGGAAGTCTGATGCCCGCCAGGCGCTTGGCGCTTCTGGGCGCGATACTGGCCTTTGCGCTTTCTAGCTGCGTCACCGCGCCCCGGGTCTCGCCTCCGCAAACGACAAACCTTGAAGGGCGTCCGGTCGCCGGTCCTGCGGCAGCCTATCCGCAGCCTGAGCCTCTGGCCCTCCCTCCACCGACAGCGAGCGGGTTTTCGAAACTGAAGGGCTGGGTCGAGGAAGACCACGTCGCCGCCTTCAAAGCTCTCCTGAGCAGTTGCCCGGTGCAGAGGGACCCCGCCATGCGGCGCGTCTGCGAGGCCGCAAGGCTGACCGACGGGCCTGACGAGACAAGGGCGCGTCACTTTTTTGAACAACACTTCGTCTTAGATCCGGTGGTCGGCGTTGGCCTCCTCACGGGCTATTTCACGCCTGTCTATGAGGCCCGGACTCAGAAGGTGGGGCCTTTCTTGGGGGCGCTGCGGCCGAGGCCGGCTGATCTTTCAGTGGGAAATGGCGCCTTCAGCTATCCTGATCGGGCGCAGATTGAGGTCACGCCTGAAAGACATCCTCTGGCCTGGTTGCGGCCGGAAGACCTCTTCTTTCTCCAGATCCAAGGCTCGGGAATTCTCCGATTCCCCGACGGGCGCGAGGTGCGCGCGGTCTACGACGGATCCAATGGCGCACCCTTTCTCGGTATAGCGGGGCCGATGATTGAGCGCGGGTTGCTGCCAGCGCGGGCGGCCTCCGCTCGCGAAGTCCATGACTGGCTGGCCGCACATCGCGGACCTGAGGCGACGGCTCTGATGGATCTCAACAGGAGATATGTCTTTTTTCGTTTGGCGCCTGATCGCGGTCAGGGCGCGATCGGCGCCGCGGGTGCGCCTTTGATCGCGGGCCGGTCTATCGCTGTCGATCCCCGGTCGCACCCCCTGGGAACCCTGTTCTGGCTGGACGCCGAGGCGCCTGGACTCGAGGGGGCGTTTCCATCCTATAGGCGCCTGGCGCTGGCCCTGGATGTTGGCTCGGCGATCCAAGGAGATGTGCGCGCCGATCTCTATCTTGGCGAGGGAGAACCCGCGGGCGACGAGGCCGGCCGCGTCCGCCATGTTCTGAGACTCTATGAACTCAGACCGACCCCCGAGATATCGCCGTGAGACCGCGCTTGAGACCCGAAGATGTGCAGATCTGGGCCCGCGTCGCCGTGTCCGTGAGGCCCCTGCATGGGCGTCCGCCGTCGCCCGCGCTGCCTCCCCTGGTGACCACGTCTGCCATGAAGCCGAGTTCGCCCACGACGGTGCGGAGGTCGCCGCCCCTGCCCCCGCAGCCTCCGAAAGGCATTCACCCGATTGAGCCCAATCGACTTCGGCGTCTCGATCTGGGCCGTGAGCCCGTCGCCGCGACACTCGACCTGCACGGCCTGGGAGAATCCGCCGCCCATGATCAGTTGGTCGCCTTTATCAGGCGCGAACGCGCCCGCGGCGCGCGATCGGTGCTTGTGATCACCGGAAAGGGCCATCGCGGTGAGGGCATTCTACGTCGGCGTGCGCCGCTTTGGCTGACCGAACCGCCCCTGAGCTCCGAGATCACCGGCCTTGCCGAGGCTCATCGGACGCGCGGCGGCGCCGGAGCCCTTTATGTGATCTTGAAGCGGAGCCGCTAGGCCCCCCTGGGGCGGGAGGCTTTCTCGGCCAAGCCTGACACGCCTTGGCGGGCCCTTAATACCTCGGCCACCTCATCCAGGGATACATTGCAGGCCTGGAGCAGGACCAGAAGGTGATAGATGAGGTCCGCCGCCTCGGCGGCGATCTGTGGCGAGGCATCACCGCTGACGGCCGCAAGCGCCGTCTCCGCCGCTTCCTCGACCAGCTTCTTTCCCGCCAACTTCCGGTTCGCCAAAAGCACTGCGGTCCAGGACTCGCCGACATCCGCACCGACCCTGCTCGCGATCGTTTCGGAAAGGTCGGCGATCACCTTCGCAAACGGCTTCACCTCAGGCCCCCACAGACTCAAGGCGGGGGAAGCGCACGGGGAGTCCCGCGGCCGACAGAACGGACTTCGCCTCCGAGATGGTGACCTCGCCAAAATGGAAAATCGAGGCCGCCAGGACGGCATCCGCGCCACCCTCCACTACCGCGCGAACCATATCCGCCGCGCTTCCCGCGCCGCCGCTGGCGATGACCGGGATTCCCACGCAAGCCGTCACTTCCCGAAGGAGGTCAAGATCGTATCCGGTCTTCGCCCCGTCGGCGTCCATCGACGTCAGCAGAATCTCCCCCGCGCCCCTGGCCTCGGCCAGCCGAGCATAAGCTATGACGTCCAGTCCGGTTGCGCGCCGCCCGCCATAGGTAAAGACCTCCCAGCCTCCTCCCTCGCGCCGCCGGGCGTCGATGGCGGCGACAACCGCCTGTGAGCCGAAGGCATCCGCGCACGCCGCAAGTATCTCTGGCTGCTCTACCGCTGCGCTATTGATCGCGACCTTGTCGGCGCCGGCTCGAAGCAGGTTGCGCGCGTCGCTCACCTGCCGTACCCCCCCCCCCACCGACAGGGGCATGAACACCACCTCTGCGGTGCGCGCCACGACATCAAGGATCGCGCGGCGGCCTTCATGACTGGCGGTGATGTCCAGAAACATCAACTCATCGGCGCCGCCCGCGTCATAGGTGCGCGCCTGCTCCACCGGGTCCCCCGCATCACGCAGAGACACAAATTGCACGCCTTTGACGACACGCCCGTCCATCACATCGAGGCAGGGAATGATCCTCGTGCGCAGCATCAGGCCGCCGCCATCAGCGCTTCCGCAGGAGTTATCGCCCCCGCATAGAGCGCCCGACCCAGAACCGCGCCGGCGATCGGCTCACCGCGCCAGGAGGCGAGGCGCTCGATATCGGCCACGGACGCCAAACCCCCGGCGGCGATGACCGGAATGCGTACGGCGTCGGCCAAGGAGCCGAAGGTTTCAACATGAAATCCCGACATGGAGCCGTCTCGATCGATGTCCGTGACAATCAGGCTCGAAACGCCAGCGTCTTCGAACCTCCGGGCCACGCTGACGGCGTTGAGCCCGGAATCCTCAGTCCAGCCCTGAACTGCGACCCGGTCTCGGCGCACATCCACGCTCACCGCGATCTGCTCCGGCCAGCGACGGGCGGCGGCGCGGACGAGTCCCGGGTCGCGTACGGCCGCAGTTCCCAGAATGACCCGGCTGACGCCCCGATCAATCCAGCGGGAGATGTCATCGAGACTACGGATGCCGCCGCCGAGCTGCACCGGAATGCTCACCGATTCCAGGATCGCTTCGACGGCCTCGCCGTTCACCACCCGTCCGGAGACCGACCCGTTCAGATCGACCACGTGCAGCCATCTGAAGCCGGCGGCCATCCAGGCGCGCGCCTGATCCGCTGGGTTGTTATTGAAGACGGTCGCCGTGGAGAGGTCGCCGCGGACGACACGGACACATTGTCCATCCTTGAGATCAATCGCCGGATAGAGGATCACGGACGCCACTCCAGGAAGTTGTTGAGCAAACGCGCACCGGCGGACTGTGACTTCTCGGGATGAAACTGCACGCCCGCCAAATTGCCCAGCACGACGGCTGACGCGAAGGTCCCCCCATGGTCAGTCTCGGCGATGATGGTCTCCTGATGCGTCGGCTCAAAGGCGAAGGCGTGGGTAAAGTACATGGTCTCCCCCGCGGTCAGACCCGAAAACAGCGGTCCGCGGAGTTCGAAGCGGCCCGACGGAGCGTCAAGACTATTCCAGCCCACATGCGGCAATTTGCACCGGGGATGGGCCGGTTTGAGCCGGCGGACCTCTCCCGAAATCCAGCCGAGGCCTGGAGCGCCGCCGAGCTCTTCGCCACGGTCTGCGAGCAGTTGCATGCCCACGCAGATGCCGAGAAACGGAACGCCTCGTCTTTTGGCCGCCTCTGTCATCGCCTCCAGGACTCCATCGCGTGATGACAGGGCCGCCTTGCATGCGGCGAACGCGCCGACGCCAGGTAGGACAAGTCCATCCGCTGCGGCGATCACTTCTGGGTCGTCAGAGGTTCGGACTTCGCAGACGGCCCGCACGTTGGCCGCCGCCGCCCTCAGCGCTTTCTCAGCCGAAGCGAGATTGCCCGACCCATAGTCGATCAAGACCACACGCCGCGTTTGACCGCTTGACCTGGACAAGGTCAGAGGACGCCCTTGGTTGAGGGGGCGAGACCCTGAGTCTTGGGATCGATTTCCACCGCTTCCCGCAGCGACCGCGCCAGGGCCTTAAAGCCGCTCTCGGCGATATGGTGGGAATTGTCGCCATACAGGGTCTCAAGGTGGACGCAGGCGCCCGCATTCATGGCGAAGGCGTGATGAAACTCCTTGAAGAGCTCGGTGTCCATCTCTCCGACCTTCGGGCGACTGAATTCCACCTTCCAGATCAGGTAGGGCCGGTTTGAGAGGTCGACGACGCACCGGGTTAGGGTTTCGTCCATAGGTATGTAAGCCGCGCCAAACCGCCTGATACCTGCAAACCCGTTCAGGGCGCGGCGAAAAGCTTGCCCCAGGACGATGCCGGTGTCCTCCACCGTATGGTGCATGTCGATATGAAGATCGCCCTCAGCGCGAAGACGGAGGTCGAATCCGGCATGGCGCGCAAAGCTGTCGAGCATGTGATCGAGAAATCCCACACCCGTGGCAATGTCAGCCTTGCCGACGCCATCAAGGTCGAGCGCTACCGAGATCCGCGTCTCCTTCGTGTCGCGCGACAGGTTGACCGAGCGATTCATGCGGCGAGGAGTCCCCTTTGCCGGGCCAGGTCCGACAGACAAACCTGGGGTCGCGGCCCGAAGTGCGCAATCACCTCCGCCGCCGCCAAGGCTCCCAAAGCGCCACATTCGGCGATGTCGCGCCCCCGGACGAGGCCGTAGAGGAAGCCGGCGGCATATTGGTCTCCAGCGCCCGTTGTATCGACGACCTTCTCCACGGGGGCCGCCGCAATCCCCACCAAGCGGTCGCCAGCGACGATGGTCGAGCCGTGGGCGCCATCGGTTATCGCCGCGATCTCCACGCGCGAGCCCAGGGCGTTGCAGGCGCGAGACAGATCTTGCTCCTCGAACAGAGCCCTGACTTCCTGGGCATTGGCGAAAACCAGATCGACGTCGGTCTCGATGAAGGTCAGGAGGGCTTCCCGGTGACGCTCTGCGACGAAGGGATCCGACAGGGAAAGGGCGATACGTCGTCCTGCGTCCCGGGCCGCGCGCGCAGCCTTGGCGAAGGCGTCCCTGGCCTGAGGCGCGTCGAAGAGGTAGCCCTCTAGATAAACCACCGAGGCAGACGTCACGATCTCAGGATCCACATCCGCCGGGGTTAGCTCCACGCAAGCGCCAAGATAAGTGCACATGGTCCGCTGACCGTCCGGGGTCACATTTACCAAGCAACGCGCCGTCGCAGGTCCGTGGCGAAGCGGGATGGTGCTGAACTCGACGCCCATGTCGGTCATCTCGCGGGCAAAAACCGCGCCCAGAGGGTCGTCGGCCACCTTACCGACAAAGGCGACCTTGGCCCCAAGGCTCGCGAGCCCTGCCGTGGTATTGGCTGCGGAGCCGCCGGATGTCTCCACGCCCGGGCCCATTCGGGAATACAGGGCCTCAGCGCGCGTCGCGTTGATGAGCGTCATCGATCCTGGCGCGAGTCCCTCGCGGTCGATCAAGACGGGCTCGCAGGGCGCTATCACATCGACGATCGCGTTGCCGATGGCCAAAACATCGAAACGGGCGGTCATATGGTGTCTCAGCTAGGTGGGCCGCGGTCCAGAACGAACGGCATGATGGCCTCGAACGCCGAGGCGCGGGAGTGTCGCCACTACACCAACCGATCCGGGCTGGCGAGGGCAGGCCAGGATTGCGGGCGGAATTCAGGCGAAGAGATCGCGGGAGGGACAGAGGTCAGCGACGAGACAGGCGGCGCATCGTGGTTTTCGCGCTGTGCAACAATACCTTCCGTGAAGGATCAACCAGTGGTGGGCGCGGGTGCGCCGGTCGGTCGGCGTCAGGTCCATGAGGTCCTGCTCCATCTTCTGTGGCGTCTGGGCTGTGCTGAGTCCAAGCCGTTTGGCCACCCGGAAAACATGCGTGTCCACGGCGATCGCGGGCTCCACGCCAAGCTCATTGAGAACGACGCTGGCCGTTTTTCGTCCGACCCCCGGAAGGCTTTCCAGCGCCACGCGGTCAAGCGGAGTTTCGCCGCCAAATTGCTCCAGGATAATCCGCGAGAGCGCGATCACGTTCCGGGCCTTGGTGTTGAAGAGGCCGATGGAGGATATGGCCCGAGCCAGTGCGGTTTCACCGAGCGCCACCATCGCCTGAGGCGTCGACGCCAATGAGAAAAGGGGTCCGCAGGCCTTGTTGACAGAGATATCAGTCGCTTGCGCTGAGAGCACAACGGCGACAAGCAGAGTAAACGCCGAGCTGTAGTTCAACTCAGTGCGCGGCTCGGGCTCCGCCGCCGCAAACCGAGCGAAGATCGTGGCGATACGGGCGCGCTCGGCGGGACCACGGCGCTGGGGACGAGACTTCTGGGAGCGAGGTAGAAGCTGGGGCATGATCGGACCATGACCGCAAGCCCCGCCTGTCGCCAAGAGCTTTCCGAGGTCTCCGAGAAGTGGCTGCTGGACGAGGATCTCAGCCCGCGTCGCTCTTCAAGCGTCGCCGGACGGGCGAGGCTCGTGGGAGCCGTTGCCGGGGTCGACCTGGCGGCGTCCATCTTCCTCTATTGGAGGGGGCTGGGCCCAATCGTCATTTTCTTCACCCTATCCGCAGCGGCCTTATGGCTAGCTCTTGTCGTGAACGCTCATCGCGTGCGCAGTGGTGAGCGGTTATCGGTAAGCCGCTCAGAAGTGCGCCTTAGCCGGGGTTCGGGCGCGAAACACGGTGTGATCTGGACGTCGCCTACCTACTTCACGCGGGTTATCTACGAAAACCAAGGTCCCGGTCAGGTCTGGCTTGCTCTCTCCGCGCGGCGGATCGAGATCGCCAAGGGGCTTGGCGGACCTGAGCGACGGGCGCTCGCCGCGAGACTGGAGCGGGCGCTTCTGGCGGCGCGGAAGAGCGCGGAATGAAGACCTCGCCGTATGAACGGACGCTGGCGTTTTGTCGCCGATTTCGCCTTGCAGCGCCCATCGTTTTGGCGCCGATGGCCGGGCTACAGACTCTGGACCTCTCAGTCGCCGTCGCCCGCTCCGGCGGCATGGGCGCCCTCGGCGCGGCTGCGCTATCGCCCGAAGACATCCTGCAATGGTCGGAGCGGTTCCGTCGGCGGAATCCCGGGCCTTTCCAGATCAATCTCTGGACGCCCGATCCCCCGCCTTTGCGCGATCGTGTTGATGAGGAACGCATGCGACTGTTCCTCAAGGACTGGGGACCGACGCCTTCCGATCAGGCCGGGGACGTTCGGTCGCCCGATTTTGGAGCGCAGCTCGATGCGGCGCTCACGGCGAGGCCGGAGGTGTTCTCGACGATCATGGGCCTCCTGACACGCGATCAGGCCGCTGAGTTCAGGCGGGCAGGGGTGTCCTGGTGGGCGACGGTTACGACTGTTGGCGAGGCATTGCTGGCGGAGTCTGCGGGTGCGGAGGTGCTGATCGTTCAGGGGGCGGAGGCCGGGGGACATCGCGGGGTCTTTTGTTCGGAGAGGGCGGAGTCGACGTCGTCTGGACTGATGGCCCTTATCCCAGCGGTTGCGGACGCCGTCCCTCTGCCCCTGGTGGCCGCCGGGGGCGTTGCGGATGGGAGAGGCGTGGCCGCTGCCCTCGTTCTGGGGGCCAGCGCGGTCCAGATTGGCACCGGCTTTCTGCGCGCCCGAGAGGCGCGGATCCCTCGCGCCTGGTCCGAAGCCTTGGCGACGGCTTATCCGGAGGATACCCGCTTGACCCGGGGTTTCAGCGGCCGCCTCGGGCGCTCTCTGGCGACCGCCTACGTGCAGGCGCTGGAAGACCCATCTGCGCCGCGTCCTGCGCCTTACCCAGTGCAGCGCGCATTGACCCGAGAGATGCGGGAAGCGGCCGCGGCCGCGAATAGTCTTGACGGTCTCCAAGCCTGGGCGGGACAAGGGGCGCGCCTGGCGCGACCTGACGCGGCGGGCGAGATCGTGAACACGATCTGGCGTGGGGCGAAGGGGCTCTTGGGCGTCCGTCCTGAGGGCGCCTAGAGGATGTAGCGAGACAGATCGCTGTTGTTAGAAATGTCGCGCAGTCGCTCCTGCACGAAAACGGCGTCGATCCGGATGGACTCGCCGGACCTGTCGGACGCGGTGAAGCTGATATCCTCAACTACCGTCTCAAGGATGGTCTGCAACCTCCTCGCGCCGATGTTCTCGATCGAACCGTTGACCGACCAGGCCGCATCGGCCAGCGCATCCAGCGCATCCTCAGTGAAATCCAGGAGGACCCCTTCGGCTTGCAGAAGGGCCTGGTGCTGGCGCACGAGACTGGCCTCCGGTTCGGTCAGGATTCGACGCAGGTCATCACGGCTTAACGGCTCAAGCGTTACGCGAATGGGCAGACGTCCCTGAAGCTCCGGCAGAAGATCAGAGGGTTTGGAGACGTGAAAGGCGCCGGAGGCAATGAAGAGAACGTGATCTGAGCGCGCGGGACCATGCTTTGTATTGACCGTGGCGCCCTCTATCAGCGGCAATAGATCGCGTTGCACGCCCTCTCGCGACACATCCGCGCCACTTCGTGAGGCGGCGGCGGCGATTTTGTCGATCTCGTCCAGAAACACGATGCCGGAGTCCTGCGCCAAGGCGATGGCGTCCTGCGCCAAGGCATCGTTGTCGATAAGTTTGTCGCTCTCCTCAGCGATCAAGGGCGCCCACGCACCGGCAACCGTGGTCTTCCGTGGCTTGCTGCGCGCACTGAACGCCTGGTTCATGAGGTCCGAAAGATTGACCAAACCGACCGAAGCTCCTGGCGCCCCGGGGGTCTCAACAAATGCCGGACCAGGGGCCTCATTCAGCGTAACCTCGATTTCCTTGTCGTCCAGAACGCCGGCCCGAAGCTTGGTTCGGAAGGCGTCCCGGGTCTGAGACGAGGCTGACGCTCCGACAAGTGCGTCGAGAATGCGCTCCTCCGATGCCCGCTCCGCCTGCGCTCGCACCTCCGCCCGACGCCTCTCCCGCACCTGGCCCAGGGCAACCTCGACGAGGTCCCGCATAATCTGGTCGACGTCCCGGCCGACATATCCGACCTCGGTGAATTTAGTCGCCTCGACCTTGAGGAAGGGCGCCTGAACTAACCGGGCGAGGCGCCTGGCGATCTCTGTCTTGCCCACGCCGGTCGGACCGATCAGCAATATGTTCTTTGGGGTAATCTCATCGCGCATCTCTTCAGGCGCCCGCTGGCGCCGCCACCTATTGCGAAGAGCGATGGCCACGGCCCGCTTAGCTGCGGCGTGCCCCACGACATATCGATCAAGCTCGGAGACAATCTCGCGGGGAGTGAACTCAGCCATGGGCTCAGAGCGTCTCCAGGGTCAGCTCGTGATTGGTGTAGACACAGATCTCCGCGGCGATCCGCATCGCGCGTCTGGCGATATCTTCGGCTGGCAAATCCGTTTCGATAAGCGCCCGGGCGGCGGCGAGGGCATAGACGCCTCCGGACCCAATCGCGGCGACCCCGCCCTCAGGCTCAAGCACGTCCCCCACCCCAGACAGGGTAAAAATGGACCCGCGGTCTGCGGCGATCATCATCGCTTCAAGTCGGCGCAGATACCGATCCGATCGCCATTCCTTAGCCAGCTCGACGCAGGCGCGGGCGAGTTGCCCACGATACTGCTCCAACTTGGCTTCGAGTCTTTCAATCAGGGTGAAGGCGTCCGCCGTGGCCCCGGCAAAGCCCGCGACGACCTCGCCACCCGTTAGTCGGCGCACTTTTTTCGCATTGGCCTTGACCACGGTCGCCCCCATGGTCACCTGCCCATCGCCCGCGATGACGGTCACGCCGGACTTTCGGACGGCGAGGATCGTGGTGCCATGCCAGCCGGCGACGGGTTGAGATTCGGACATGGCGCGCGATGTGGCGACAAACGAGGGCCGGATCAAGGCGAGCGCCAAAACGATGAGAATCACTGACACTGAGGTCGAACGTTACGCCCGGCAGCTGGTCCTTCACGAGATCGGGGGGGCCGGACAGCAGGCTCTGAAGCGCGCCCGGGTGCTGGTTGTTGGTCTGGGCGGATTGGGCCTGCCTGCTGCGGCCTATCTCGCCGGCGCCGGCGTGGGCCGACTGGGCCTCGTCGACCCCGACACCGTGGCCGTATCGAACCTGCATCGGCAAATCCTGTTTCAAACAGCGGATATCGGCCTCGCCAAGACGGACGTCGCCGCCGCCCGGCTCCTGGCCCTCAATCCCTACCTTGAGATCGACCTCTATCCCGAACGCTTCGAAGCCGCCGCCGACATTGTCGGAAGTTATGACGTCGTTCTCGATGGAACGGACAGCTTCCCGACCCGCTTCGCGGTCAACGCGGCCTGCATTCTGGCGGACCGGCCGCTCGTCAGCGGCGCCATAGGTCGCTGGCACGGACAAGTTGGCGTTTTCCGCAAGAGACCCTGCTACAGATGCCTCGTCCCGCAGGTTCCGCCAGAGGCGGAAGCTTGCGCCGAGGTCGGGGTGGTGGGGCCGCTTCCGGGCGTCATCGGCGCGATCATGGCCATGGAGGCGATCAAGCTCATCGCCGGCGCCGGCGCTCCCCTCGACTCACGGCTCCTTCTTTTTGACGGCCTGACCGGGGCATCGCGGACCGTTCACATAATGGCGGACCCGGCCTGCCCGGCCTGCGCCGCCGCCCCGTGAACCAAGCCCGACGGATGGCCGGAGGCTGGGCCCAGACCGCGCCGCGGGCGTGTGAGCGTGGAGATTTGGGGCGCACCCTTGCCGAGGGGACGCACCGTAGCGTTGGTCCCTGGGCGTCAAAGAAACTCCGGAATCACGCGATCCGGCGGCTTGTGGCCGTCCATCCATGTCCGGATATTGATGACGACCTTGTCGCCCATCTCCAGGCGCGTCTCGATCGTGGCCGAGCTCATATGCGGCAAGAGAACGACGTTCTTGAGTTTGAGCAGTTTTGGATTGACGCTCGGTTCATGCTCGAACACGTCCAGGCCCGCCCCGGCGATCTCATTGCGCTCAAGCATGCCCGCCAGCGCGGCCTCATCGATGATCTCGCCGCGCGCTGTGTTGACGATGAAAGCGTGAGGCTGAAGGAGCCGGAGGCGGCGGGCCGAAAGCAGGTGGTAGGTGCCAGGGGTGTGGGGGCAGTTGACGCTCACAATGTCCATCCGCGCGAGCATCTGATCGAGGCTCTCCCAATAGGTCGCCTCCAGCTCTTCAGAGATCACCGAGCTAACAGGCTTGCGGTTGTGGTAGTGGATCGCCAAACCGAACGCACGGGCTCTCCGCGCCAGAGCTTGGCCAATCCGGCCCATGCCCACGATTCCGAGCCTTTTTCCCCTCAGGCGGCGCCCCAGCATCCAGGTTGGGTTCCACCCTCGGAACTCTCCGGCCTGCAGCACAGCGGCGCCCTCGACGACCCGCCGAGTCGAGGCGAGGATGAGCCCCATGGTCAAATCAGCAGTGTCCTCGGTCAGGACCCCAGGGGTGTTCGTTACAAAGATGCCGCGGGAGTGGGCGGCGGCGAGGTCGATATGATCCACACCGACCCCGAAGTTCGCGATCAACTTAAGGCGTGGACCAGCCTGGGAAATCACGCCCTCATCGAGCCGGTCCGTAATCGTCGTGGCAAGGACATCGGCCCGGCCGAGTGCGGCCGCCAGGGCGTCGGGGCTCATGGGGGCGTCGTCGAGGTTCAGCTCAGCGTCGAACAGTTCTCGCATGCGCGTTTCCACCGCATCCGGGAGCTTTCTCGTGACGATCACTTTTGGCTTACGGGAGGCCATGGGTATGACTGGGTGTGAGTCCACGGGGGTCAGGATCGATGGGTCTCTTACCAAGACGGCTTTTTACGAGGAGGCAAGGGGGAACTGGGTGATGCGCTGGCTGGCGGTGGCGATCGGCCTGACATGCGGGCTCGCGGTCGCGTCCTGCGACCAAACCGTGGCGGAGGGTAAGGACTGCCCGGCTTCGCAGAGGGATCATACGGTTTCCGGTTACTGTGTCCCCAGATATGTGAGCCTTCGACGCGATGAGGTTTATGGACGGCGTGGGCCAGGCAAGGACTACCCGACCGTGTACGTATATCACACGCGCGGGCTGCCCGTGCAGATCGTGGCTGAAACGGCGGAATGGCGGCGAATCTGCGATCCTGAGGGCGGTGCGGTTTGGGTTAATCGCAATATGGTGGACGGTCGGCGGACCGTGGTCGTGCGCGGCGCCGCGCCGATTAACCTCACGGAGACGGCCGGCGGCGGCAAGGTCGCAGGCCGACTTCAAGGCCAAGGCCTCGCCCAGCTCGAGGCATGCAAGGAGGGATGGTGTCGTCTCAAGGCCGGCGGCGTTGAAGGGTGGGCGGCCGAGCAAGAACTGTGGGGACTCAATCCCGCAGCTCAATGTCATTGAGCCGTCGGCGTGACGCGTGCTAACCGACTGAAAATGGAAGCTGCGAAAGCCACTCGTTTCGATCACGACGCGCTTCTGGCCTGTGCTCGGGGCGAGATGTTCGGCCCCGGCAACGCCCAGTTGCCCGCTCCTCCCATGTTGATGTTTGACCGTATTACCTCGATCACCGCAGTCGGGGGCGCATACGGTAAAGGCGAGATCTGCGCCGAGCTCGATATCAGACCCGATCTCTGGTTCTTCCAATGCCACTTCCTGGGCGATCCGGTCATGCCGGGCTGTCTGGGTCTAGACGCCATGTGGCAGCTTGTCGGCTTTTTCCTCGGCTGGTCCGGAGGGCCGGGGCGTGGACGGGCGCTAGGGGTTGGCGAGGTGAAGTTCCTGGGGCAAGTCACGCCGAAAATCGCGAAGATCACTTACAAGATCGATTTCAAGAAGGTAATCATCCGCAAGTTGGTCATGGGGGTGGCCGACGGCGTGCTTGAGGCTGATGGAAAGCCGATTTACGAGGCTAAGGATCTGAAGGTCGGATTGTTCAACGCCGCAGACTTGGTCTGAGACACGGGAACGAGGGAAAGGGACGCCCAGTCATGCGGCGCGTAGCCGTCACTGGCCTTGGAATTGTTTCGTCGATCGGGGGGAATGCCTCCGAGGTCGCGGACAACTTGCGGAGTGGACGCTCCGGAATCGGACCTGCGGAAGATTACGCGCGCCTTGGTTTCCGGTGCCAGGTCCACGCGAAACCCAAACTGAAGTGGGAGGAGCAGGTCGACCGCAGAGCTGCGCGATTCCTGGCCGACGGCACGGCCTGGGCCCATATCGCCATGGAACAGGCGATCGCAGACTCGCGACTCGAGGCGGCGGAGGTCTCACACGAGAAGACAGGTCTGATCGTCGGCTCGGGTGGCCCGTCTACGCACGCCATCGTTGAGGCGGCGGACGTGGCGCGCGACAAGGGCGTCAAACGGATCGGCCCCTTTGCCGTACCGAAGGCGATGAATTCCGGCCCATCGGCTGTCCTCTCCACCTGGTACAAGATCCGGGGGCTGAATTTTTCCATTTCGTCGGCCTGCGCGACATCAGCGCACTGTATCGGCGTCGCCGCTGAGCAGATTCAGGCGGGGCGTCAGGACGTGATGTTCGCAGGGGGCTGCGAGGAGCTCGACTGGACGCTTTCGGCCCTGTTTGACGCGATGGGGGCTATGTCCAGCAATTTCAACGCCACCCCCTCTCGCGCGAGTCGGCCCTATGACGCCGACCGGGACGGATTCGTCATCGCCGGAGGCGCGGGCATCCTGGTGCTTGAGGCGTGGGATCGCGCCCATGCGCGCGGCGCAAAAATCTACGGCGAGGTCGTCGGCTATGCGGCCAATTCCGACGGGTTCGACATGGTGGCCCCGTCCGGCGAGGGCGCGGCGCGCTGCATGAGGCTGGCGTCTGAGGGCGCGGGCGGCCGGCAGATCGACTATCTGAACCCTCACGGAACGGGGACGCCGGTCGGAGACTTGAGGGAAATGACGGCGGTGCGTGACGCGTTCGGGGACCGGATCCCGTTGATCTCCTCGACCAAGTCTCTGACCGGACACAGTCTGGGCGCCGCGGGGGTGCAGGAGGCGATCTATACGCTGTTGATGATGCAGGAGGGCTTCGTCGCCGCCAGCGCCAATATCGAGCGCCTGGACCCCGAATTCGCCGACCTTCCCATCGTCAGGACCACAACGGCCGCGTCAATCGAGACGGCCATGTCCAACAGCTTCGGGTTTGGGGGAACCAACGCCTGTCTGATCTTTGCCCGGGCCTGATAGTCCGGCCGTAAAGTCCGGGGCGCTTACTCCTGGCGCACGCGCCCAGACGCCCGAGAGGCGATCGGGCTACCAGGCGTCCACGATCCGGCGCGAAGGCCGGTGATGCTGGGCACAGCTCGCCAAGCCCTTCAGGATCCAGGACCGGGTGTCAGCCGGGTCGATCACGGCATCGATCTCCAGGCTGGCGGCGACCTGAATCGCCTTTCCCCGCGCGTAAAGGGAGCCCAGAAGCTTGTCGAACAGCGCCTGGCGAGCGCCAGGATCGGTTTGCGCCTCAAGCTCGCGACGGTAGCCGAGCCTGACCGACCCCTCCAGTCCCATGCCGCCGAACTCGCCGCTTGGCCAGGCGACGCAGAATACGGGCGCCTGGGTGGACCCTCCGGCCATGGCTTGAGCGCCCAGGCCATAGGCTTTGCGGAGAACGACCGCGAACATGGGGACCCCGAGCGTCGCGGCGTTGATGAACAGCCGGGAGGTTTTTCGAACCGCTGCGGCGGCCTCACTATCGGGTCCGACCATGAAGCCTGGCGTGTCGATGAGCGAGACTACCGGGAGATTGAAGGCGTCGGCGATCTGCAGGTGGCGGGAAGCCTTGTCGGCGCCGTCGCAGTCCACCGCGCCGCCGAGCTCTCTGGGGTCATTGGCGATCAGGGCGATCGGGCGGCCCTCCAGGCGCGCAAAGCCGGTGATCAATCCGGGCGCGAAGTGAGGCCTGAGCTCCAGGAACGAGCCGGTGTCGACAAGTCCCTCAATGGCGCGCCGAACATCATAAACCCGCAACCTGTTCTCCGGCACGACCTTACGTAAAGCGCGCGGGTCCGGCGCAGACCAGGTCGTCTGGGACCCCTGAAAATACCCGAGCGCCTTCTGGGCGAGGCGCGTCGCTTCAGCCTCATCTTCGGCCAGGATATCGACGACGCCGTTTCGGGTCTGGACGGACATGGGCCCGATCTCCTCGGGCGTGAACACGCCCAGGCCTCCGCCCTCGATCATGGCTGGGCCGCCCATGCCGAGATTCGCGTCCTGCGTGGCGATAATGATATCGCTCATGCCCGCGAAGGCCGCGTTTCCGGCGAAGCAGCGGCCGGACACGATGGCGATCTTCGGAATCTGGCCGGCAAGTCGGGCGAAGGCGCGAAAACTCGGAGTCGCCAGCCCCGACGACCCAACCCCGTCGGTATCCCCAGGTCGACCGCCCCCGCCTTCCGCGAACCACACGACGGGTAGGGACTGTTCCTCGACGACCTCCAGCAGGCGGTCGGTCTTGCGATGGTTCATGAGTCCCTGAGTGCCCGCGAGGACGGTGAAGTCATAGGCAAGGGCCGCGCAGCGCGCGCGCTCGGCTCCGACCAAGTCTGCGTTTACAGTCGCCAATCCGCAGATCAGGCCGTCCGCCGGACTCATGGCGAGCAGCTCTTCCTCCGAGCGTCGCCGTCTCTGGGCCGCTAGAGCAAAGGCGCCATATTCGAGGAAGCTGCCAGGGTCGACCAGGTCCTCTATATTCTCCCGCGCGGTCCTCTGGTTGCGCCGGCGACGGCGGGCGACCGCGTCCGGCCTCGCGGCGTCCCGGATGACCGCCCACCGAATCTCGACCTCGGCGAGGTCCGGACGAACGAAATCGGGATCGTCATCGGCGTCAGGCTCATCGTCCCCCACCTCCACATCCCTGCGGGATAGGAAGAGAAGCGGCTGCCCTTTTTCGAGGACGAGCCCGGGTTGCGCGATCAGGCCCGTCACCTCGCCGCTGAATGGGGCGGCCACCAGGTGCTCCATCTTCATGGCCTCGAGGACAGCAAGCGTTTGTCCAGCCCTGACAACGTCTCCAACCTCAACCGCCACGAGGCCGACTGTGGCGCTGATTGGAGCTTCGATCGCCTCAGAGCCGGCCGGCGCCGGTGGGATCACGGGTGCGATTGACGTCGCCATCATCGACGCCGCCGCCGCGGGGGCTGGCGGCGCGAGCTTGGCGGCGAGCTCGCACAGTTGCGTCGCCTCGCGCTCGAGGAAGGTGATGTCGGCGTGGCCCGAGAGGGCGTCCGGATGTTTCAGCAGCGCGCGAAGAAACCCGATATTCGAGGGCGGTCCCTCGAGACGGAACTCGGACAAGGCCCGATCCGCTCTGGCTGAAGCCTGGGCGAGCGTGTCGCCGCTGACAATGACCTTGGCCAGCAGCGAGTCGAAGGCCGTTCCGGCGGGATAGCCCGCATAACCATAGCCGTCGATCCGGATTCCAGGGCCGCCCGGGGGCTCATAGGCCAAGATCACGCCCGCCTCTGGAATGGCGTCTCCCTGAGGTGTCATGGTCTCTAGATTGACGCGCGCCTGGATCGCGAAGCCCTCGGTTTGGGGCGGATCGCCAAGGCCGAGATCGGTCAGGGTTTCTCCGGCCGCGAGCCGAAGCTGAAGAGAGACGAGGTCAAGGCCGGTCACCGACTCGGTCACAGGATGTTCCACCTGGATCCGGGCATTCATCTCGATGAACGCGAACTCGCCCGTATCGAGGTCGAGGAGGAACTCGACCGTTCCGAGTGTCCTGAACCTCGCCGCCGCCGCAATCGTCGTCGCCGCGTCCCAGAGTTTGGCCCTCAAGTCGTCGGAGAGGTGAGGCGCCGGGGCGATCTCGACGACTTTCTGTCGGCGACGCTGCAAAGAACAGTCCCGGTCACCCAGCGCGAGCACACCGCGTCGATCCCCGGCGATTTGAACCTCGATATGACGCGCGCGAGAGACAAAGCGCTCGGCGAAGAGCGCGTCGGAGCCGAAGGCGGCTGCGGCTTCCCGGCTGGCGCTCGCATAGGCTTCCGGCAATTCCTCAGCCCGGGCGACTCGGCGCATGCCGCGGCCGCCGCCCCCCGCGACCGCCTTGATCATGATCGGCTGTCCCTGCGCTGTCTCACTGAAGAAGCGCTGAACCTCCTCAAGGCTTGCGGGGCCCGGGGTCCCCGGGAGAATGGGGATGCCCTCACGTCCAGCGAGGGCCCTCGACCTCGCCTTATCGCCAAAAAGCTCAAGCGCTTCGGGCGATGGCCCGACGAAGGTCAGACCTGCAGCGGCGCACGCCCGGGCGAAAGCGCAATTCTCGGAGAGGAACCCATAGCCAGGATGGATGGCGTCGCATCCATGGGCCTTGGCGATGTTCAGGATGGCCTCGATATTGAGGTAAGCCTGAGCTCCTCGTCCCGGGAGCACGGCTGTTTCTTCCGCGAGCCGGACATGCAGGGACCTGCCATCATCCTCGCTGAACAGAGCCACCGAAGGAAGGTCAAGGTCGGCGGCGGCGCGCATGATGCGAATAGCGATCTCGCCACGATTGGCGATCAGCAGTTTGGAGATCGGCATGTCGGCTCCCGACGCGTTCCGCGTCTTTGTGCGACCATAAGGGTCAGACGCGGTTTCGCGCGACCCTCTTTTATAGGCGGTGACACCGGATGGGTCTTGGGGTTAGCTGGTGGCCAGGGCACGGATTTGCCCAGGGGGAGGAGCCTGTCATGCCCTTGTCGGTCATTGGAGCGGGGTTTGGGAGGACCGGCACGCTGTCATTGAAGCTGGCGCTTGAGCAGCTCGGTTTCGGACCTTGCTATCACATGATGGAAGTCATCCCCCGACCGGAGGCCGTGGCGCTTTGGGAGGCGGTGGGCGATGGTGAAATTCGCGATTGGGAACGCATCTTCGACGGCTTCTGCGCGACCGTGGATTGGCCTGCGGCGACCTATTACGCGGAGCTTGCCGAGGCCTATCCCGAGGCGAAGGTGATCCTTTCGCAGCGCGACCCGGAGGCTTGGTTCGCCTCGACCCAGGCAACGATTTTCGAGCACGGCTTCGACGATCTCGAAGACCCATTCCAGCGCATGGCCAATAAGGTGGTTTCGCGCCTGTTTGACTATCGCCTCCATGACCGCGAGCACTGTATCGCGGTTTATGAGCGGCACAACGCGGAGGTGATCGCGCGCATCCACGCCGGTCGCCTTCTCGTCTATGAGGCGTCGCAAGGTTGGGGTCCCTTGTGCGCCTTCCTGGGGGTCGCCGAGCCCGAGGGCCCGATGCCGAAGGTTAATTCGACGGATGAGTTTCGTATGCGACTCCTCGT